>NZ_JAMYJY010000139.1:0-7990 GCF_024136985.1 Haloferax sp. AB510 | reverse complement strand
CCGCGGGGTCCGACGCGCCGCCCAGCACCGCGCCGATGGTGTCGGCGACGACGAGGGACGCGCGGTCGGCGACCGACGCGGGGAGATCGCCCCGGTCGAGGTCGGACACGAACGACGCGAGCGCTTCGTCGGTCATCTCACACCCCGAGGTACGCCTCGACGACGCCTTCGTCTTCGAGGAGTTGGTCGCCGTCGGCGGTCATGCTGATGCGGCCGTTCTCCATGACGTAGCCCCGGTCGGCCAGCTTGAGCGTCTGTTGGACGTTCTGTTCGACCATGAGGACGGTCATGCCCTGCGCGTGGATGTCCTCGATGACGTCGAACACCTCCTGAACGAGGTGCGGCGCGAGGCCGATGGAGGGCTCGTCGAGGATGAGCAGGTCGGGTTCGCCCATGAGCGCGCGGGCGAGGGTCAGCATCTGCTGTTCCCCGCCGGACATGGTGCCGGCGCGCTGGTTCTTGCGCTCCGCGAGCCGGGGGAACAGCTCCAGCATCTCGTTGAGGTTCTCCCTGCGGTCCGCCTTCGCCTCCTGGGTCTGCGCGCCGAGTAGCAGGTTGTCGATGACGGTCATGTTGGTGAACAGGTCGCGGTTCTCCGGGACTTGTACGATGCCGCGCTCGACGATTTCGTGGGACGCCTTCGAGTGAATCGGCTCGCCGCGGTAGGTTATCTCGCCGCGGCTCGGCGAGAGGATGCCGCAGATGGTGCGCATCGTCGTCGTCTTCCCCGCGCCGTTCGAGCCGATGAGCGCGACGATTTCGCCCTCGTCGACGTGCATGTCGACGCCGTGGAGCACCTCGATGTCGTCGTAGCCGGCGCGGACGCCGCTCAGTTCAAGCATCGACGTCGAACCCCCCGATGTAGGCCTCGATGACGCGGTCGTCTTCGACCACCGTCTCCGGCGCGCCGAAGGCGATGCCCTTCCCCTGGTCCAGCACTTTCACGTAGTCCGAAATGTTCATGATGGCTTTCATGTCGTGTTCGATGATGAGGAGGCTCGTCCCGCGCTCGCGCAGTTGGCGGAACAGGTCGAGCATCTGCTTCGACTCCGACGGGGTGAGCCCCGCCATAATCTCGTCGAGGAGCAGGATTTCCGGCCGCGTCGAGACGGCGCGGGCGAGTTCGAGGCGCTTCTGTGCGCCGACGGTGAGTTCGCCCGCCTCCTCTTCGGCCTTGTCGGCGAGCCCGACGAATTCGAGAGTCTCCATGGCGATTTCGCGCGCCTCGCTCCGGCGGCGGGTGTGGATGTGCGCGCCGACCATCGCGTTCTCGACGACGGTCAGTTCCTCCAGCGGGCGCGTGATTTGGAACGTCCGCGCCAGCCCCGCCCGCGCGATTTTGTGCGCCGGGAGGCCGGAGATGACGTCGCCGTCGAGCTTGACGGTCCCGCTCGTCGGCGGGAACGCCCCGCTGATGCAGTTGAACAGCGTGGTCTTGCCCGCGCCGTTCGGCCCGATGAGGCCGATAATCTCGCCGCGGTTGACGGTCATGTCCACGTCGTCGAGCGCCTGCAGGCCGGAGAAGCGCTTGCCGACGCCTTCGACCGACAGAATCCGCTCGCCGTCGCGGTCGATGTCGGCGTCGGGCGCGTTCGTCTCGTCTGTCGACATCACTCGCTCACCTCCTCGTCACCGCGGACGCGCTTCCAGAGCGCGCGCGCCTGACTCGGCCAACTCACGACACCGCGCGGCGAGTAGATGACGATGGCCACGAGAAACGCGCCGTAGATGATGCGGTCGAGGCCGTTGATGTCGGAGAACGTCGTCCGCGCGATTTCGCTGACCGGCGTGACGATGAACGAACCGACGATGGGCCCCAGAAGCGTCCCCGGTCCGCCGACGACGGCGGGGAGGAGCAGTTCGACGTTCTTGAACAGCGCGAACACGGTGTCGGGGCGGATAGTGTTGAAGTACATCGACCAGTAGGCACCGCCGAGGGCGGTGAAGAAGGCGCTGACGGCGACGCCGATGAGCTTGTACCGGAAGCTCGGCACGCCGACGCTGGCGGCGGCCCGCTCGTCCTCGCGGATGGCGAAGAAGTACAGCCCGACCCACGAGTTCTTGATGACCCACGAGACGAGCGTCACGACGAGCAGGAAGCCGACGATGAGGTAGTAGTACGGCAGGTCGTTCTGGAACTGGAAGGCGACGAGACCGTACTCCGCACCGTAGTCCCGCGGAAACGCCTTGAAGTAGCCGTTGGCCCCGCGGAGCTCCGACATGTTGGTGACGACGAAGCGGAGCAGTTCCGCGAACGCGAGCGTCGCCAGCGCGAAGTAGTGACCCTGCAGTTTGAAGCGGAACGAGAGCGCGCCGATGATGAGGCCGTAGCCCCCGGCCAGTACGCCGCCGACGAGCATTCCGATCCACGGGTTCACCGCGGCGTCGACGACGAGCGCCTGCGTGGCGTACGCGCCGATGCCGAAGAACGCCGCGTGCCCGAAGGAGAACTGCCCGGTGTAGCCGGACATGATGTTCCACGCCTGGGCCGTGTAGGCGTAGATGACCGTGAGGATGAGCACTTTCAGGCTCAGCAGTGCCGCGAGCTCCATCCCGGCGACGTCGATTTCGATAATCGTCGGGAGCGCCGCGAGCAGGCCGAACAGCGCGACGCCCTTCACCAGCGGGGCGTACCGCTGGTCGTCGAACGTCCGGTAGCGGTCGCGGACGGTCTCGATTGCGCTCACGCCTCAGCACCTCCGAAGAGCCCCTCGGGCTTGACGAGGAGCGTCCCGATGAAAAGCAGGAAGATGAGCACCTGCGCGGTGGTCCCGGGAAGGTAGTAGCCGCCGAACACCTGAATCATCCCGACGATGAGGCCGCCGACGAACGCGCCGGGGAACGAGCCGAGGCCGCCGAGGATGACGATGACGAAGGCGTTGATGAGGTACGTCTCGCCCGTGAAGGGGTCGAATCGCTGGAACAGCGCGATGGAGCCGCCGGCCACGCCGGCCAGCGCCGCGCCGATGCCGAATGTGAGGTAGTTGATGCGGCGGACGTTGATGCCGACGTAGCGCGCGCCGTCGCGGTTGTCGGCCGTGCCGCGAATCTTCCGGCCGAGGTCGGTCCGGTTCAGGAACGCCCGCACGGCGAGCATCGTCCCGAGCGCGATGACGAGCGCGTAGAACTGCCCGAGCGGGATGAAGACGCCGCCGACCTGTATCGAACCGAGCGAGAGTTCGACCTGCTGGGGGTCGGGCGTGAACACGATTTCGATGGCCGACTGGATGATAAAGAGGACGCCCAGCGTCGCGATGAGCTGGTTCTGCTGGGGTGCCTCGATGATGGGCTCGACCGTGAGAACGTGGACGACCACCCCGAGGACGAACAGCACGGCGGCGGCGATGGGGATGCCGAGGAACGGACTGATGCCCGCCATCTCGGAGACCAACCACACCGAGTACATCCCGACGACGAGGAAGACGCCGTGGGCGAAGTTGATGACGTCCATCACGCCGAATATCATCGTCAGCCCGAGCGCCGTCAGCGCGTAGACGCCCCCGAGGAGGAGGCCGAACGCGAGCAACTGCAGGAGGACGGGCTCCAAGTTGGTGATGTCGGTCAGGAACTGTACGAACGGGTCGATGAATCGGCCGAGGCCACCGCCCTGCAGCGGCAGCGGCGCGACCGATGTGACTAGGTGTCCCATGCGGTTTCTACGCTCGGGAATTGTTGGCAACCCCCATAAAAGGTGGCTATCTTTCGGGACGGTTCGTTGACGTGACGGGCGCGAGGGGTGCAGTCAGACCTGCGGAGGTGCCTCCGCGTACTCCTCGGGGTAGACGACCTTGACCGAGAGGTCCTGGACCTGGTTCACCGGGCCGAGCGCGTTGACGTTCTCGCCCTGGTCGTCGAACTCGATAGCGCCCATCGCGGAGATGTGGTCCTCGTAGCTGAGGCCCTTGAGCGCCTCGTTGATGTCGTCGGGTTCGACGCTACCGGCCTCCTCGACCCCCTGGATGATGACCTCCGCGGCGGTGTAGGCCATCCCGACCGACGCCGAAAACTCCTGGTCGTAGTTGTCGAGGAACTGCGAGCGGACCTCGGCGGTCTTGTCAACCGTCGGGTTCAGCGCGTAGTTGTTGTCCAGCACGCCGTTTGCGAACTCGCCGATGTCGCTGACCGCGTCGTCGTCGGTGAACGTCGCGGACGCGGACGCGGTCAGGTACGGCGGTCGGTAGTCTTGGTCCTGCAGCGCCTGCGCGAGCAGAACGCCGCCGGCGACGTACGTCGTGGCGATGATGGTGTCGGGGTCGGCGCTCCGGAGCCGCGACACCTGCGTGTTGGCGTTCGACGCGCCGAACTCGATGGCCGTCTCCTCGACGATTTCGACGTTCTGCTCGGGGAGGAACTCGCGGAGGCTGTCGCGAATCGCCTGCCCGTAGCTGTTGTTGATGTAGAACAGTCCCGCCGTATCGATGGTGCCGCCACCGTCGCGGATGACCGTCGGCACGAGGTCCGCGTAGTCGCTCGCCAGCCGGCGCGCCGGGGGCTGCGGCCGGTAGACGTAGTTGAAGTCGCGGCCCTGCAGGATGTTGTCCGCCGCGGCGATGGAGATGACGAACGGGACGCCCTGCCGTTCCGCGACCTGCGTCGCCGCCGTCGTCACCGGCGAGGAGTAACAACCGGTGAGGACGTGCGCGCCCTCGCTGAGCAGTTCCTCGCTGACCTGCCCGCCGAGTTCCTGTGCGCCCTGGTTGTCGCCTTCGATGACTGTCACTTCCGCGCCGTCGAGCGACTCGATCCCACCCTCCTCGTTTTTCCGCATCGCGGCGAGTTTGATGGCGTTGCTCATCCCGACGCCCGTCGCGGCGAGACTGCCCGAAAGCGGGTGGTTCGAACCGATGATGACCTCGTCGACGGACTGCTCGGGCGTCCCCGTCGTGGTGCCCGTGTCGCCGCCGGACCCACCCGAGTCACCGCCGGAGTCGCCGCCCGAATCGCCGCCGCCGTTTCCGGCGTCGTCGCTCGCACAGCCGGCTAATGTCAATGCCGCGACGCTCGCGCCCGTTGCTTTGAGGAAGCGCCGCCTGTTGCTCGTCGAAGACTTGAGAGTCTTACCCATGGCAATCAATCACGAGGTTGGTGCCAATTGTAATAAATGCTATCGTACTCGTGTTGTCACGTTCCGAAGGTATTCCCGCGTCGAACCGGTCGAGCCGGCCAAACCGGCCGAATCGGTCGAGGTGGCGCGTCAGTCGAGCGACTCACGGGCGTGAATGCCCGCGAGGCGGCCGTAGCCGAGCGCGGTCGTCAGTCCGTTGCCGGAGAGGTAGCCGCCCGCGCCGTGACCGCTGATGCCGCAGGCGGTGCCGCCGCCGGCGTAGAGGTTCTCGACGATGCTCCCGTCGGTCCGGAGGACGCGCCCGTCTTCGTCGACGACGAGTCCACCCTGCGTGTGGAAGAGCGCGCCGGTGACTTTGGTCCCGTAAAAGGGCGCTTCCAGCGGGTTCGCGCCGTCGACGCGACCCACCTCGTCCGGTTCGCCCGCCGCGGCGGCCTCGTTGTAGTCGGCGACCGTCTCCGCGGCGCGCTCGCCGTCGGCACCGAGTCGCTCGGCGAGGTCAGCGACTGAGTCGGCGCTGTGGTAGGTCCCCCGCTCGATGGCCTCGTCGAAGTCCTCGAACTGCCCGCGGAGCCGCTCGAAGATGCGCTCGTCGAACAGCTGAATCGCCTGCCCGCCGGGCTGTTTGAGCACCGAGATGGCGAACTCGCTGTAGCCCGCGGACTCGTCGCCGAAGCGCTCGCCGTCCTGATTCACGAGGATGCCCCCGTTCATCGTGACCGCGTACGTCGAGAGCATCCCCGTCTGGCTCGCCACCGTCGCGTGGCCCTGATAGGCGTCCATGCAGGCGAGTTCGCCGCCGAGTTCCGCGCCGAAGCGGACGCCGTCGCCGGTGTTTCCGTCCGCGCCGAAGTACAGCGCCCGCTCGATGTCCGCCTCGCAGTAGTCGGTGACCATCTCGCGGTTGCCGGCGAACCCGTCGGTGGCGAGGATGACCTTCTCGGCCTCGATGGCCTCGTCGTGGCCGAGGCCGGCGACAACGCCCCGAACCGCGCCGTCGTCGGCGATGAGCTGCTTCACGGGCGCGTTCGTCAGGAGTTCGATGTTCGGCGTCGACTCGACGCGCTCGACCAGTTCGGCGACGAGGTTCTCGCCGTTTCGTCCCGCCGGCGCGTGCATCCGGTACTCGGAGTGCTTGGGGTATTTGAAATCGTCCACGATGTGGAGCGTGACGTCCCAGTCGTCCACGAGCCAGTGGATGAGGTTCGTGCTCTCCTCGCAGAGGTACCGCACGCGCTCCTCGTCGGCCTCGTAGTCGTTCTTCTCTAAGATGTCGCGGGCCATGTCCGCGGGCGTCTCCTCGATACCCGCCTCGCGCTGGAGTCGCGTCCCCGCCGCGGGAATCATCCCCGTCGAAAGTGAGGTGTTGCCGCCGCACTCGGGTGCTTTCTCCAGCACCGTCACGCGAACGCCGGGGTTCTCGCTGGCCGCGAGCGCGGCGACGAGGCCGGTGCCGCCGCCACCTGCGACGAGCACGTCCGTGTCGATGTCCCACTCGATGTCGTCGACCGAGACGACTTCGGCGACGCCGTCGCTCGGCGTCCGCCGGGCTAGTTCGTCCATGCACTCTGCTAGGTAGACTCTATCGTAAAACTACCGCCTCCGGCGGCGGTGGTGTCGTCACGGCCCCTCCGCGTCGTCTCCGAGTCCGTGGGTTTCAGAGATACGCGCGTGAGTAGAACGGTTCGCTGTTGCATCGCCCGCTGCCGTTTCGCCTCGAACGTTCAGGAAGAACAGACAGTCAGCGATACCGGAGTGAAAAACTATGTGGGTTGAGAACACGCATAGCGCATGGACTCGCCACGAGACATTGTCGAGGAGTTCTTCGACCGCATGGAAGACGACCGCAGGGACACCGTCGGCGACCTGTTCGCCGAGGATGCCGTCATCACCCTGCCGGGAGCGACCTTCGAGGGACCGACCGCAGCCTACGACTTCCTCGCGCACCTCGAACCGCGCTACGAGTGGGCGGCAAAAGAGTTCGACCGCTGGATCGAGGCGGGCGACACCGTCGTGAGCGTCGGGTCGCTCTACGGCGTCGACAACGGCGGCGCGGACTTTTCTGACGTTCGGTACGTCGATATCTACGTCGTCCGCCGGGGCCTCATCGAGCGCCTCGACATCTGGAACGACCTCGCGGTCGACGGCGTCGTCCCGGCCGAGGACGCGGTCGCAGTTCCGGCGGAGGAATGAGCGACCGAACCGCGGTCCTGTTCGCGCTCCGCGACGACCCGTCGCTCGTCGTCCGCGCCGAGGAACTCGGCTACGAGTCGGCGTGGGCCGCCGAGGGGCAGGGAAAGACCGCCTTCGGAAAGCTCGAACGCTGGGCCGTCCATACCGACGAAATCGGCCTTGCGACCGGCATCGTCAACGTGTTCTCTCGGACGCCGGCGGCGCTCGCGGCGGCCGCGGCGACCCTCGACGACCACTCCGACGGCCGCGCGATTCTCGGCCTCGGTGTCGCCCACCCCGGCGTCGTCGAGACGTTCCACGGCGTCCCTTTCGACCGCCCGCTCTCGCGCCTCCACGAGTACGTCGAACTCGTCCGGCGCTACCTCCGCGGCGACGCCGACTCCTTCGACGGGGAGTTCTTCTCGCCCGAGCGCACGAGTTTCTGGGACGCCTTCGAACCCGTCCGCGAGGAGATACCCATCTACAACGGCGCGCTCGGCCCCGCGAACGTCCGGTTGACCGGGCAAGTCGCCGACGGCTGGCTCCCGAATCTCTACCCGCGCCCGCAGTTCGAGGAGGCGCTGGAGTGGCTCGATACGGGGGCCGCCCGCGCCGGGCGCGCCGGGCGCGACGTGGACGTGGCGATGTACGTCCTCACAGCCGTCCACGACGACCCCGACGAGGCGCGGCGGGCGGCGGCCGAACACGTTGCCTACTACCTGCGGGACGTGCCGGGCTACTACGACCGCGCGG
>NZ_JAMYJY010000138.1:0-8204 GCF_024136985.1 Haloferax sp. AB510 | reverse complement strand
GCGGAGCCTCGCCGGGGTCGCCGCCGCCGTCGAGGAACCCCGCAGCCGCCCGGCCGGCGTCGTTCACCCGCCCTTCGGCGTCGAACGCCGCGGACAGCGTTTCGAGTGCTTCCGCGGGGTCGGCGTCGGGGGCCGGGTCGGGAAGCGGTGCCGGCGGCGTGTTCAGGAACCGGTCGAGGTAGACGTTGATGGCGGCGTCGAACGCGCCCCGATAGAGCTCTTTCGCGCCCGTCCGCTCGGCGAGTCGGTGGACCGCGTTGGCGTAGGTGAACGTGTGGTGGACCGTGTTCCAGTCGCCGAACTCGTTGGTGGTCGAGAACCGCGCGACGCGGGTCCCGGCGGCGAAGGCGACGACATCGGCGAGTTGGGCGGGCGTCGCACCGCTCCGAATCGCCTCGGTCAGCGCGTCGACGACGGCGTGCGGGTCGTCGCCGAGGAGGGTATCGAGCAGGTCGTCCGGGGAGGACCACGTCTCGCCCGCACCGGCTGCGACGTGGTCGTCGAGGTCGGCGAACACGTCGTCGAGCGCGTCGACGAGGTCGATTGGGCGACGCCACTCGGCGGACTCCTCGGCGCGGTCGGCGCGGGCGAGTCCGCGGACGAGGCTCGGGAGAACCTCGTCGGCGCGGTCCCAGCCGACGTGGTCGAGCGCCTCGCAGGCCTTGTTCACGAAGTCGAGGACGTGTCCCGTGTCGAGGTAGCGGTGGTCGGTGGCCGCGGCGGCGACCATGCCGGCGAGTTCGGCGTCGTCGTGAGCGGCCGCGATTGCGGTCCGGAGGACGCGCTCCGCGCCGTCGGGATCACGGACCTCGACGTTCTCGCGGAACCACGACCGAAGGCGGTCGAAGTCGGTGTCGGTCGCGCCGAGGGCGTCCTGTTCGAACCGCGGCGGCTCGTCGGAGACATCGCCCGCGACGTGGACGAGCCCCTGATAGAGCGCACGCTTCCGGTCGTCGGGATCGAGGTCGGGGAGGACGTTCGCCATCGCAGTCAGGATGGTGAGGCCCGACCCCCAGCCGTCGCGCCGGTAGCGACAGCCGAATCGGACGCCGGTCGAAAGCGGCTCCGTCGGCTCGACACCGGCGTCGAGGAGGCCGATGACGGACTTCGCGACGACCAGTCGGAGGTTCTGTTCGAGGCCGTCTTCCAGCCGGTTCGACCAGCGGACCGCCGGCGGGTCGTCCAGGTCGGGGTTCGGGTCGACGTAGACTGTCCCGTCGCGCACCTCCACGGGGTAGGTCCGCACGTCGTCGGCCCACGGGTCGAAGGTGTCGCCGCAGGAGAGTTCGAACCGAGCGTGGTGCCAGTGACAGGTCAGCACGCCCTCGTCAACGGTGCCGCGGGCGAGGGGGAAACCCATGTGCGGACAAGCATTATCTGTGGCCCTGACGGACTCCTCGTGGTCGAAGAGGACGATAGAGCGTCCGTCCAGCGAGACCAGCTCGCGGCCGGACTCTCGGAGGTCCGCGAGGTCGACGGCGGGGCGAAAGCGGTCTTCGGATGCCATGTGCACACGTTCGACACGATGATTCCTAAAGATTCGCTGAAGCGAATTTACGTCAGCGATGTGATGTGTTCCCGAATACTCCGTTTCCGAGGCCTCACACGGCTGGTTTCGAATGGGATCGGTGTTCACCGACCGGCGGACCGCAGTGCCGCGAGCTAGCACGATTCGGGCGTGTCTTTTTCGTTACCGAAGCCTAACGAGGAAGCGTGTCCGCGCTGACCGTCCGCATCGACCCCCACGTGCACTCGGAAGGCTCGTACGACGCGCACGACCCGGTGGAGCTCATCTTGGAGCAGGCCGCCGAAATCGGGTTGGACGCCGTCGTTATCACCGACCACGACGTCATCGACGAGTCGCTCCGAGCGGCGCAACTCGCACCGATGTACGGCCTCGTCGGCATCCCCGGCGTGGAAGTCTCGACGGCCGACGGCCACCTCCTCGCGCTCGGCGTGGAGGAGCTTCCGCCGCGGCGTCGCCCGCTGGACGAGACGGCCCGCTGGGTGCGCGAGCGCGGCGGCGTCGCCATCGTTCCACACCCCTTCCAGCGGAGCCGACACGGCATCGGTCGCCGTCGGCTCGGCCGGTATCACGACGCCGCGGGCGGCGACGCCTTCGACGCCATCGAGACGTACAACTCGTGGCTCTTCACGGGTTACAAGAACCGCCGTGCCCGCCGGTTCGCCGCGAAGCGCCAGTACCCCGGCGTCGCCGGGAGCGACGCCCACAAGGTCGGGTACGTCGGCCGCGCCTACACCGAAATCGACATCCCCGACGTGTCCCGCGCCTCCCTCACCGCCGACGACATCTTGGACGCCATCCGCAACGGTTCGACCGAGGTGCAGGGCCGCCGGACGCCGATTCCGACGAGCACGAAACACTACGCCGGCGCGGCCGGCCGGAAGTCCGCGTACTACGCCAAGCGCGGGGCGCTCGGGAGCGCGCTGCTCGCCAAGAAGGGCGCGTTCAAATCCGGCTACTACGCGAAACTCGGCGCGCTCAAGAGCGGATCGCTGGCGAAGACCGGCGTCGCGCAGGCCGCGCGGATGCTCTACCGGCTGTCGCCGCTCTCACGGTAGCGGGCAGTAGCGCGGACGCCGGCGCGAGCGTCGAAAAAGCGTTTGTTCTGTCCTCAGTCGTCCGAACTCACGAGTTCCTCGTACTGCGCGCCGGTCTGCTTCAGTTTCGCCGTCGAGTAGAGTCGCTCGTGGTCGAACGGCAGGTGGTCGGCGGCGAGTTCATCTATCTTCTCGTCGACGGCGTCGGCGTCCCGGCCGTGAATCATGGTAAAGAGGTTGTACTCCCAGCCCTGTTCGGGGCGGCGCGGTCGGTGGTAACAGAGCGTGACGTACGGGAGGCTCCCGACGGCCTCGCCGCGGGCGTCGAGGTCGTCGTCGGGGACGTTCCAGACGACCATGCAGTTGTTCCGAAAGCCCGTGACGATGTGGTTGACGACGCAGCCGATGCGCTTGATACAGCCGTCGGCGAGCAGGTGCTCGACGGCGACGAGCACGTCGTCGACCTCGGCGTCGAGGGCGTCGGCCACGTCCCGGTAGGGGGTCTTCGACAGCGGGAAGCCGCCCTGAATCTCCACGAGCAGGCGTGCTTCGAGCGACGAGAGGTCGCCGGTGGCGTCCTCGGAGATGCGGGTGGCACTCACGTCGGTCGCGCCGAGGCTCTCGCGGGCGAAGCGGTCGTCGTTGACGATGGGGAATTCGAGGTCGATGTAGTAGTCGGTGAGCATCGGGAGGTTCAGCACCTCACAGCCGGTTCGCTCCTCGATTTCGGCGAGAATGCGGTCGCGCGTCTCGCGGGAGCCGGCGGTGACGACGAACCACATGTTCCACTCGTGGGCGCGGCGGTAGTTGTGGTTCACCTGCCGGTAGCCGTTGATGAGTTCGGCGACCTCCTCGAAGCGCTCCTCGGGCGCGGAGACGGCCGCGAGGGTCGAACTACCGATGACCGGCGGGTTGAGGACCGGCCCGAACCGCCGGAAGATACCGTCGTCGCGGAGCCGACGGACGCGGTCGAGGGCGTCGTCCTCGTCGATGCCTAGCTCCTCGGCGACGGCGCGGAACGGCCGCTGTTCGACCGGGAAGCCGCTCTGGTAGCCGTCGATAAGCGCCGCATCGACCTCGTCGATGCCGTCCCGCCAATCATCCGACAACGCGCTCATTACCCGGCGTTAGGAGTCGGGAAGCCTATCGCTTTCGGACGGCGACGTCGCTCCCGCGCGACGGGACCGAACGGGACGTTTTTTGACCGCTCGCCCGAACACAGGAGCATGTCAGTAGTCGAAAGCGAGTTCGGGGAATGGCCGCTGAAGCGTCTGATGACGGAAGTCGTCGGCACGGGCACGAAGTCCGCCGAGGACATGAGCCGCGAGCAGGCGTCCGAGGCGATGCGCCGCATCCTCGCCGGCGAACCGGACCACACGACGCTCGGCGCGTTCTGGCTCGCCAACCGCTGGAAGCACAACAACGCGGAGGAACTCGCCGCCTACACCGACGTAATGGCCGAAGGCGTCGAGTACGCCGAACCCGACGCCGACCCGGTCGACTGCGGCGCGAACTACGACGGCAAGGGCAAGACCGCCATCCTCGGCGTCGCCGCCGGCGTCGTCGCCGCCGCGGCCGGCACGCCCGTCGTCGTCCACTCCGGCGACCGCGTCCCGACACAGAAGCAGGACGCCTACAAGCACGTCCTCGACGAACTCGGCGTCCGCACGGAACTCGACCCCGCGGAGTCCGCCGACATGGTCGACGACACCGGCTTCGGCTTCTACTACCAGCCGCGGTTTAACCCCGCCATCCACGCCCTCTGGGAACGCCGCGACAACATGGGCGTCCGGACGTTCGTCAACACCATCGAGACCATCGCCAACCCCGCGAACGCTTCGGTCCACCTCGGGTCGTTCTACCACCTCGCGTTCGCCAAGAAGATGGTCAACACCTTCGAGGCGAGCGAGCACCACGACCTCGACCGCGTCCTCATGTTCCAGGGCATGGAAGGTTACGACGACATCCGCCCCGGCTACACGAAGGTCGCCGAGTGGACCGCCGGCGACGACGGCGAGGCCACCTTCGACGACTTCGACATCGAGACCGCCGAGTACGGCATGGACTTCGAGTACGACGACCTCGGCGTCGACGAGGACGACGTGGCCGGCGACTCCGCCGAAATCACGGAAGCCGTGCTCGCCGGCGACCGCGAGGACCGCTTCGCCGACGCCGTCGCCCTCAACGCGGCGCTCCGCATCTACGCCCGCGAAGACGCGGAAACCATCGACGAGGGGCTCGACATGGCCCGCGACGCCATCACCTCCGGCGACGCGGAAGCCGTGCTCGAAGACCTGCGCGAGTTCTGAACTCGCAGTCGCAGCCGACTCGAAGGCGTTCCCTTCAACACGCCGGCCCGACCGGTTCGCCGCCCGCGTACCGAACCGACTCCGGACCCACGACGTAGACCGATTCTGACGACCCGTCGGCGTGCGACCGGTTCGTGCTGTACCAGTACGGGTGCGAGACGCGGACCGTCCACCCGTCGAGGCTCCGGCCGACGACCGATGCCGACTCGTCGCTGACGGTTGCCGACGTGCCGTAGGTCGTGACGCACTCGCTGGCCGCCAGTTCGGTCTGGAGGCGCGTTTCTTCCGCCGCAATCGCCCGCCGCCGAGCCTCGCTGTCGAGGACGAAGACGGTGCCCGCGGCGACGACGAGGAGAATCAAGAGGAGCGATAAGGCGGCGCGGCGGTCCATACGAACTCGACCGTCGAGTGCGGATAAATGTTTTCTGCCCTATATGTCGAGGTCGCCGTCGGTCTCGTCGAAGGGGTCGCCGCCTTCGGTGTCGCCCTCGCCGTCGTCCAGCGGGAGCGCGATGCCGACGAGCGTCTCGCCGCCCGTGACGGTCGCCTCGCGGGCGATAGAGTAGACGATGCCCGCGCGCTCGGCTTCGACCTCTTGGAGCACCTCGTAGGTGGTCGGGTCGTACACCCAGCCGAGGTGGTCGCCGGGGCGGACCTCGCGGGCAAGTTCCACGTCCTCGCGGGCGACGAACAGACCCGAGGCGGCGGCCTGCACGCGGCCGAGGTGGTTGCGGTAGGTGCGGCCGTCCCACGGCTCGACCGCGCCCGAGAGGATTCCCATGTCGCGGCAGACGTTGAGGACGCCCTCGACGCCGGCGACGATAGCCGGCTCGACGAGCTGTTTGTTGTGGGCGAGTTCCGGGGTGATGGAGGGGATGCCCGCGTTCGTGGCCGCGACGCGGAGTTTGCCGTCGAAGCTCCGTTCGGTCCACTCGTCGTCGGCGTCCTCCCCGGCGGCCTCCGCGAGGAGGATGTCGACGCCGAACGCCCGCGAGAGGTCGCGGGAAGCCTCGTCGCCCCGGAGGTAGACGGTGTGAGTGAGCATGTCCGGGCTCCCGGTGTGGAGGTCGATGATGGCGTCGGACTCGCTGATGTACTCCCAGAGCTTCGCGGCCATGCGCTGGTGGAGCGACCCGTTGGCGTCGCCCGGCCAGACGCGGTTCATGTTGGAGTTGACGGAGTCGAGCACCTCGGGGGTGACGTAGGAGACGCGGTCGAACGTCAGCGGGTCGGCGACGGGGACGGCGACGACGCGGCCCGAAAGCTCCGCGCGTTCGAGGCGGCCGTGCAGTCGGCGGAGCACTTCGGTGCCGTTGATTTCACGCCCGTGTTGGGCGGCCTGCACGTAGAGCGTCGGGCCGTCCGTCCCGTCGGCTGGCTCGTAGGTGTGAACCGTCGTCTGTACCGGGACGCCGGAGGGGAGGCGAGTGAGCGTCACGGTCTCCGCGGTGTGCATATCCGACGCATCGCGGTGGGGTGTCTTGTAGTTAGGGGAGCGAGAAAGGCGGACGGGTCGGGGCGATACCGGGCGTCAGTTCCGGTCGTTCGAGGTGTCGATGCCGAACGGCAGATAGAGCGGACACGTCCGGCGGAATCCGGTCACGAGCAGGATGACGCCGACGGCCGCGACGAACACGGAACCGAGCGCCGCGGGCACCGGACCGAACCCGAGCGAGAACAGCCCCGCGTAGCTCCCGACGCCGCCGACGACGAGGAGCGCGCCGAGCGCGAGGCGAACAGTCCGGTCGAGCGTGCCGACATTTCGTACCATACAGTAGTGCTTGTGTTCCACAATACATCAATCCAGCGCAAGTTCCGAGCCGACGGGAGTGATTGAAACGGAATGTCTGTTGCGGGCGAGTCAGTCGCCAGCCGGCGCTCCGCCGGAGGATTCGGTCGCCGACCGGGAGAAGTAGCTCGCGAGGAGCGGCCCGGTGATGTTGTGCCAGACGCTGAACAGCGCCGGCGGGAGGGCGGCGGCGGGCGAGAAGCAGATGTGAGTCGAACGGGGTTGTGTCACCGGAAGCGAATCGGAGGGCCGCGTCACCGGCGACGAACCGGAGGCGGCACGGTTTTCACTCGCCCGCCCGACGGGTCGAGTATGAGCGACAACCCAACGGCCACGCTCCACACGAACAAGGGCGACATCACGGTCGAACTCTTCGAGGACAAGGTCCCGAACACGGTCGAGAACTTCGTCGGCCTCGCGACGGGCGAGAAGACGTGGGTCCACCCCGAGACGGACGAGACGATGGAGGGCGAACCCCTCTACGAGGACATCCTCTTCCACCGCATCATCTCGGACTTCATGATTCAGGGCGGCGACCCGACAGGAACCGGCCGCGGCGGCCCCGGCTACACCTTCGACGACGAGTTCCACTCGGACCTCAGCCACGATGGCCCCGGCGTGCTCTCGATGGCGAACCGCGGCCCCAACACGAACGGCTCGCAGTTCTTCATCACGCTCGACGCCCAGCCCCACCTCGACGGCAAGCACGCCGTCTTCGGGAAGGTCACGGACGGCATGGACATCGTCGAGGACATCGGCTCGGTCCCGACCGACCGCAACGACAAGCCGGTGTCCGACGTGGTCCTCGAATCGGTCGACGTCGAGCAGTAAACGCCGCGAACCTCGGGACGGCCGCGAACGGCGGTACGTGCCCGGACGCTATCCGCTCGTGTTCGTCGCGGGGACGACGGTCCGGCCGCCGCTCGAACCGTCGGCGCGGTCGAGCCACGTCGGTCGCGTGACCGTCGTCTCGCCGACCGCGTCGTACGCGAACCAGACCTCGACGCCGAGGCCGTCGCGGGTCTCGTAGGTGACGCGCATCGAACGGACGAACCCGCCTTCTTCGACGACTGCTTCGACCCGATAGCCGCGCGACCGCGGGAAGTCGGTGCCGCGGCCCTCGATTCGGTACAGCGCCACCTCGTTTTCGACGCTCGCGTTCGCCGGGGTCGTCACGCGTGCCACGCTCGTCTCGTCCGCCGAGAGGTACCAGTCGAGATAGCGGGCAGCGCGCGAGGCCTGTCGCCCCGGTCCGTCCCGCACGTCTGGATCGAGGACGCGGGCGGCGACGCCGTCCGGCTCGGTGGGTCGGCGGGCGTATCGCGTGGTCCCGTCTGCGTAGGCGTCCTCCGAGGCGGTCGGGCGCGGGAACGCCCTGAGTCGCCCGGCGCGCTGCACCTCGGAGACGTAGACGTGCGGGGCCTCGACGTGAACGACCTCGACCTCGCGGCCCGTCTCGTCGCCGGCGATGGACTCGCGGTAGCCGAGCGTCCAGCGGTACGACCGATTCGCCGCGGCCCGGCGGTGGGCCGCCGCGAGGAGCG
>NZ_JAMYJY010000137.1:0-8332 GCF_024136985.1 Haloferax sp. AB510 | reverse complement strand
CGCCGGCTACGACCCGCAGGCGACGGGTCACGCGCCCGCCGGCCCGACCGAGGGAACCGTCTCGTGGAGCGTCTCGCGGAGTTCCGCCGACCCACCGCTCTACGGCGCGCTCTCCCCGCCGGTCGTCGCCGACGGCACCGTCTACGTCGCCGGGCTCGCTACCCACTATTACAGGCCGGACGACTTCGTGAGCCCACTGGCCGCAATCGACGCCGCATCCGGGTCGCTCCAGTGGGTCGAAGGCTTCGCGGACGGCCTCGGCGGCAGCCCCGCAGTCGCCGGTGACGGCTCCGGAACCGTCGTCATCGGCGGTTACGACGGCACGCTCCACGCCGTCGGAAGTGACGGGTCAAGCGAGTGGACCGCGGACCTCGGCGGCCGGCTCGGCACGCCGATGGCGTACGGAGACCGGCTGTACGTCGAAAGCGGCAGCGGTCGCCTGCACGCCGTCGGAAGCGACGGGAGTCGGCTGTGGGCCGCTGATAGACCGGGGCCGACGGAGCTCCTCGTCGGTCCGGACGAACCGGTCGAAACCACGATGCCCGTCGCCGACGACCGCGGCGTCTACGCCGCCTTCACGCCGTTCGAGCGGGAGCGCGAGGCGGTCGTCGTCCTCGGCTACGACCACGGCGGCAGGCGGCGCTGGCGGACGGTGCTCGACGGGCGGTACGGCCGGTCACCCAACGGCCTCGCCGTCACCGACGACGTGCTGTACGCGACCGTCGGCGGAACCGTCTACGCGCTGGACCCCGACACCGGCGAGCAGCGGTGGCAGTTCGTAACCGGTTCGGCTGTGGCAGGCCCGCCGACGGTCGACGACGAGCGAGTCTATGTCGGCGGGAAGAACCTCTACGCGCTCTCGCGGAGCGAGGGCGTCGAACAGTGGCGTGTGGTGAACGAAGCGCCGCCGAGCTACGACCGCGACCCGACGGCACTCCCGTATCTCGCTCGTCCCCCCGTTGCCGACGGGCGGGTCTACATCCGAACCGGAGCGGTCTCCGCCGCCGACGGGACGCGGCTGTGGGGCGGCGACGCCGACGAGTGGCTTCGGAGCGGGAACTACTTCGCCGAGCCGTACTACAGGCGGCCGGTGGCGTCGCCGGTCGTCACCGGGGACGCGATGTATCTGACCCACGCGCACCACGGGGTGGTGAAGGTCGCATGACCGACACCGGCAAGCGACCGACTCGGCGACGGCTCTTGGCGAGTCTCGGAAGCGCCGCCGTCATCGGCGCGGCGGGCTGTCTCGGAACGCGGTCGGAACACAACCCGACGAGCGGGGAGTGCCCCGAGTACGACCCCGTCGAACCCGCGACGACAGACTGGCGCGGCGTGATGGGCCCGGCGACGAACACCGGAGCCGTCGCGGCCGAGGCCGTCCCCGAGGGCGACCTCGGAATAGACTGGACGGTGCCCGTCGAGACCTACGTCGGCCACCACGTCCCGGTCGTCGCCGACGACACCGTCTACGTCCACGACATGGACGACGAACTCTCCGCGGTCGACGCCGCGACCGGCGAGCGGGTGTGGACCAAACCGCTCACCGACCCCGAACCCGCGCCCGCAGTCGGTGGCGGGACGCTCGTCGTCGTGACCAACGCGGAGACCCACGCGTTCGACGCGGCGACGGGAGACCGGCGCTGGAAGCGAGAAGACATCGACGGCGGCATCTTCGGCGCGAGTCCCATCGTCGCGGGTGACACCGTCTACGTCCAGTCGGGCGTGGCGACCCACGCGTTGGCGCGTTCGACCGGCGAGACCCGCTGGCGGGCCGCGACCGGGTTCCCCTCCGACTCGACGCCCGCGGTCGACGGCGACACCGTCTACACTGCTGGCGACGACACCTACGTCCGGGCGCTGGCCGCGGCCGACGGGACGGAGCGCTGGCGCGCGAAGACGAGCGCCCGAATCGCGTGTAACGTCTCGGTCGTCGAGGGGACCGTCCTTGTCGGGACAGAGGCCGGAAGCGTGCTCGGATTCGACGCTGAGACCGGCGAACAGCGCTGGCGCTATCGGCTCGAACCGAGGAAGACGAGGGACGAAAGCCGCCCGAGGCGGCCCGAGACCATCGCGACCGACGGCAGTCGAGTGTACGTCGCGACCGACGACCGACTGGTCACGCTCGCGCTGGCTGACGGGACCCGCTGTTGGGACAACCGGAACTACGCCGGGGGCTACGCGAGCGGCATCGCCGTCGGTGCGGGGAAGGTGTTCGTCCCGACGCACGACGACGGAGGCGGCGCGATGACCGTCCTCGACGCCCCGACCGGGAATACGCAACAGGAACTGATTGGAGACAAACGCCAACGCTTCGACATCGGCCCGAGCGTCGCCGGGGGCGGCGTCTACTTCGCTGGCCGGAGCGCCATCGTTCGGCTGAGTTAAACCGGCCGCCGGGCGCGACTCGGCCGGACAGGCCGTCGCTCGTTGGTTCTTCGGGTCTGTTAGCTCGTTGGTTCCTCGGGTCGTTGGTTCGTCAGCTCGGAAGCGGCGGCCACGTCGTCGCCACCGTCTCCGCGATGAGCCGGGTCTGTGCCCGTCGGAGTCGCTCAGAGGCCGAGGAGGCGGTGATACCAAGTTCGTCGGCGACCTCCCGCAGGGTGGCCCCGCGGGGGATGTCGAAGTAGCCCAGTTCGTACGCCGTCCGGAGCGCCTCGTCCTGTCGGTCGGTGAGCCCCTCGCCCGGCGGTTCGGGGTCGCCGTCGCGGGCGAGTCGTCGGAGTTCGAAGCCGGCGTTCCGCCGCCAGAACGATGCGAACCGCCCGAACGCGTCGCGGTCCGCGAACCAGCCTGTCTGCCGCCAACCACTCTGTCGGACCTCGATGCGCTCGATAATGGCGTCGACGGTGGCGAGGGCCTCCAGTCCGGCGAGGTCGTCGAGGCTGTCTCCGAGTTGTTCTTCGAAGCTCAGCGCCGGAA
This sequence comes from Haloferax sp. AB510, assembly GCF_024136985.1. NCBI lineage: Archaea > Methanobacteriati > Methanobacteriota > Halobacteria > Halobacteriales > Haloferacaceae > Haloferax > Haloferax sp. AB510. The sequence goes on along the minus strand of NZ_JAMYJY010000137.1, from coordinate 5,413 downwards.
CAGCCTGATACCGGCGGGTCTCGCCCGACTCGCCGATGCGCGTCCAGTCGGCCACGTCGAAGGCGTCACCCATGGCGGTTTCGAGCGCCCGCGTCTCTCCCCCGGTGACCGTCACGATGAACATCGGCCGCTCGCCGTGGTTGTACTGGAGTTCCAACGCGAGCGTCGCCTCCGGAACCGCCGCCGCGACCCCGGTCAGCGGGAGCGCGCCGCAGTCGATGTCGAACTCGGCGATGAGACCCATACGCCCGCTCTCTCGGCGGTCGATTATGGGCGTGTCGAAGCGGCCGAAACGGTCGATGCGCGTGGGAGCTACTTAAACGACCGCACGGCTGAGAGTGCGACTTAGCCGCCGCCGGCGACAAGCGAGACCGCGATGCAACCGATTCGATTCGAACGCGGAACAGAACTGTCCGACGAGCGATTCGGGAGCGGCGCGCCGCTTCTGTGCTGTCACGGCGGGATGGCACCGCCGGCGTACTGGGACGCGGTCGTCCCGCACCTCGGCGGCTACGAGGTCGTCGTCCCGGAGCGACCGGGCTTCGGCACCTGTCTGGACGACGCCGAGACGACGCCCGCCGAGGCGGTGCTGGAGCGCGAGGCCGAGTACGTCCGGGAACTCGTCGACGAGATTCGCGAGGCGACCGGACGCGACCCGGCGCTGTTCGGTCACTCCTACGGCGCGCTCACGGCTCTCGAAGCGGCGACCGACGCGCGGGTGGCGGCCGTCGCCGCCTACGAGCCGGCGGTGCTCCCGGAGGCGTACCGAATCGAGGCGGACCTCTCGGAGCGCATGGCCGCGCTCGTCGAGGCGGGAGAGCGGCGCGAGGCGGTCAAACGCTACGTCGAGCAGGTGCTCCACCCCGGCGGCATCGACGACCTCGACGCGTGGCTCGACGAGTGGCCCGTCTGGCCCGACTGCGTGGCCCTCGCCGAAGCGGTCGTCCGGATGAACCGCGCCGTCGAGCGCTACCGGCTTCCGACCCGCTTGGACGTGGACGCGCCCACCGTAGTCATGGCCGGCACCGGCGCCCCCGACTTCCTCCGTGAGAGCGCCCGGAACGTCCACGACGCCCTGCCGACCAGCCGGTTCGTCGAGTTCGACGCGCTCGGTCATGGCGGGCCCAGTGAGGACCCCGAACGGGTCGCGGATGCGGTCGACGCGTTCCTCCGTGAGCGGGTCGCTCACGCATAAAAATCCCGATTACACGGGTACAGATGTAATCACAGTCTCGGAGATACGACCCGTCTCGCGTTCGTTTGCGACCGAATCGCGAGTCGGAGACCCGACGCGGGAGAGACGATCTGTCAACCAAACTTTCTTTGCTCGGTGCGGAGACGTGGTCGGTATGGCAGCCCTCCAATCCATCGGTACAGCCGCCGGGTCCCTCAGACGGAACCCGATACTGTTCGTCGTCGCCGCGGCGTTCAGCCTGATTCAACTCCCGTCGATGTTCGCGCAGGCGGTCAGCCCACTCATCGGAAGCATCATCTCGCTGGGATTCAGCGGACTCATGATATTTATCCTCCCGTTCTTCCTCGGTGGCGTCCTCGGCATGGCAAACGAGGCCATCGACAGTCGAACCTCGCTCAGCACGTTCGTTAGCGAAGGAAAAACGCACTACGTCTCGCTGCTCGTGGTGTACTTCTCCCTGCTGGCCGTCAATCTCGTGTTGTCGTTCGTCGGGGTCTTCGCCTCGGTGTTCGTCGGCATCGCTGTCCTCGGGAGCGGCGGCGAGATGAGTACCGCTACACTCGCGATTCTGGGCGTCGTCGTCCTCGCCGTGACCCTCACCTACCTCGCCGTGGTGTTCGTCTCGCAGTTCTTCGGCCACGCCATCGTCATCGACGACCTCGGCGCGGTCGACGGCATCAAGCGGAGCGTCGCCTGCGTCAGGAACAACCTCGTATCGGTCCTCGGCTACACGGTCATCACCGGACTCGGTGGCCTCCTCGTCGGCGCGTTCGCTGTCGTCATTTCGTTCCTTCTCACCCCGTCGCTCCAGCATCAGGGGGCCGCAGTGACCGGTTCAGAAGCCGGTGCTCCCGCCGCGTCGGCGGTTTCGAGTCTCCCGACGGTCGGCGTCGTCGGCATGGTCGCCATCGCGGTCGGACTCGTGCTCGTCAGCGGTCTCGTCGGCGGGTTCTTCGCCGCCTACTCGACCGCGTTCTACCGGTCGATTCGACCGGCGAACTCCGGGGGAGTAAACGCCTGACACCGCCGCGAACCAACGCCATTTCTGTCGGTCGTGTATCAATTCGCAACCGTTAGGCGTCTGGGGGGCGAAACGCGGGCCGTCCCATGCCCTCCACCAACGCGGACGTCGCCATCGAAGCGACTGACCTCAGGAAGTCCTACGGTTCCGAGGTCGCGCTCGACGGCGTCTCGCTGTCGATTCCGAGCGGAACGGTGTACGGATTCCTCGGGCCGAACGGCGCGGGGAAGACGACGACGATGCGCATCCTGACGGGGCTCTCACAGCCCACCTCGGGGTCGGTCCGCATCTGCGGCCTCGACGTGAGCGACCGTCGAAAACTCGCGCCGCACGTCGGCTACCTCCCGGAGACGCCGCCGCTGTACGACGAGTTCAGCGCGCGCGAGCAGCTCGACTACGTCGCCGACCTGCGCGACCTCCCGGCGGAGACCGCCGAGGCGCGCATCGACGACCTGCTCGACCAGTTCGGTCTCGTCGGCGACGCGAACAAGCGCATCGGCACGTACTCGAAGGGGATGAAACAGAAGACCGCGTTCATCCAGAGCGTGCTCCACGAGCCGGACGTGCTGTTTCTCGACGAGCCGACCTCCGGACTCGACCCCCGCGCGGCGAGACAGATTCGGACCTCCATCGGCGACGTGGCCGACGCGGGGGCGACGGTCTTCCTCTCGACGCACATCCTCCCCGTGGTCGAGGCCGTCGCCGACGAGGTCGGCGTCCTGTTCGACGGTCGCGTCGTCGCCGAGGGGACGCCCGACGAGGTGAAATCGCGCGCCCAGACGGGCGGCGAGGGCTCGCTCGAAGACGCGTTCCTCGCGGTCACGAGCGACGAGACGCAACTGTCGGGTGTCGCCGACGAATGAGCCTCCGACGAGACGTTCGCCACGGCCTGCGAATCGGGCGCGCCGAGTTCGTGCGGAGTCTCCGGGGGTACGCCTCCGAGACGCGCCGAATCATCGGCCTCCTGTTGTTCTTGCTGTTCTTCGGTGGAACCCTCCTGTTTTCGCTTCCAGCCGTCTACGTCGTCGGCCGAGGCGCGCAGTCCGTGACCGAGATTCCCTTCTTCGACCTCGTTGCCACCGCGATACCCGTGGGGCTCACGCTCCTCGCGGCGTTCCGGACGCTCGAACGCATCGGCCGCGTCGAAAACGAGTCGCTCGTGCTCACGACGGTTCATCCGCGGGCCATCGTCATCGGGCTCATCACCGCCGAAATCGGTCGAATTGGTCTCTGGTTCGGGCTCCCGCTGGCAGTCGTCGCCGCGACGTTCACGGCCGGTCTCGGCGCGCCGTCCCTGTTGCTCACGACGGCCGTCGTCGCGGCCCCGCTGGCGTGCTGTACGACCGTCTGGGGCTACGCGGTCGGCGTCGCCGTGCTCCGCGGGTTCAAGCGCTTGCCCGGCGTCCGGCGCACCCTCAAGGTCGTCGGCTTCGTCGCGATGGTGGGGCTCGTCCTCGTCTCGCAGTCGTTCGGCCGGTTGCTGGCCGAGGGGACGCTCCCGCTCGAGTGGCTGGCGGCGACGCTGACGTTCGGGCCGCTCGCAGACTACCTCGCGCTCGCATTCGTCGGGACTCCGGTCGCCAGACCGTTCTCGGCGGCCGCCATCGTCACCTTCGCGGCTATCGTCGCACTCACGCCCGTCGGTCTCGTCGTCGCCACCCGGCAGGCGAGCGCCCTCTGGTTCACCGACCGCACGAGCGGAAGCGACCGAGTCTCGTCGGTTCCAAGCACGAAGGCTGATAGCTCGTCCGGCGGCTTCTCGACGCCGAAACCGCTCGCGGGGACGAACGGGGGCCACGTCGCGTGGGGCCTGCTCGTCCGCGGCGTCCGCCACCCGCAGAAGTTCACGCATCTCGTGATGCTGGTGTTCTTCCTCGGCCCGCTCGGGACGACCATCGTCCAGTCCTCGGCCGACGGCCTCGGACCGCTGCTCGCCGCGAGCGGGGCGGGCCTGGGAACCTATCTCGCGGGCGCGACGTTCGGCCTCAACCCCATCGGCGACGACCACCCGCAGTTTCCGATGTTGTTGTTGACTCCGACCGCGCCCCGGACGCTGGTCCGCGGTCGCGTGCTCGCCGGCGTGATTCTCGGCGTTCCGGTCGCCGCGGCGCTCCCGCTGGCGACCGTCGCCCTCGGCACGTCGCCGCTGTCGGCGGTCGGCTTCGCGCTCGTCGGCGTCCTCATGTGCGTCGCCGCGGCGGCCTTCTCGGTCGGCATCGGCGCGGCGTACCCGATATACGAGGAACGCGAGTTCTGGGGCACGACGACCGTCGTTCCTTCGACGCTCGTGCTGATGGCGTTCATGTTCGTCGTCGGCCCCGGCACTGTCATCGGCCTCGTCGCCACGTGGTTCGGCGTGACCGGTCACCTCTCCGCGACGCCGCTTCTCGCCGCCGGACTCGGGCTGTACCTCCTGGTGACCGTCGGCGTCTCCTACGGCTCGTACCGGTACGCGGTTCGACGGTACCGGACGTACACGTTCGAGTGACGGCGAGGGCGTCGTACGGACGCGAAACTCGGGGTCCGCAACCCCTGTGACGGCCCGCTGGCCTCAGTCGGCTACGCGGAACACGCCGGGGTTCCTGCCCGTCCCGGCGAAGTAGAGTTCCGACCCGCGGACCGACAGGCCACCGGTGGGTCGAACGTCGAGCGCCTTCGACCACAGTTCCTCGCTGGACGCCGCCGAGATGGCGGAGAGGCGGTCGTCGCTCGCCACGAACCGAGTATCGCCGGCGACGACCGGCGGCCGAGCGAACGTATCCGCATCGAGCGACAGCGTCCACTTCGTTGCGCCGTCGGCGGCGTCGAACGCGGCGAGACTCCCCCGCGAGGTCTGGGCGTGGAGCGTGTCGCCCGCGACGGCGGTCCGCGGGCTACCGTTCTCCGGGAGCGGAATCGACGCCTGCCACTGCGTCGACCCGTCTTCGAGGGCGAGGGCGAACACGTTCCCGCGGTGGGCGTTGTAGTAGAGGTGAGAGTCGCCCACCGCGAGCGGGACGCCACTCTGCGGGAGGTCCTCGCGCCGCCACCGCTCCTCGCCGGTCGCGGCGTCGAGTGCGGCGACGCCGTTCTGCTCGTGGTCGACGCCGGCTGGGGTGTAGACGACGCCGTCGCGGGCAACGAGCCCCGGTGACGCTGTCGAGGCGTCGTAGCTCCATCGCTCCTCGCCGGTCGCGGGTCGCGCCGACGACGGTCGA
>NZ_JAMYJY010000136.1:0-8410 GCF_024136985.1 Haloferax sp. AB510 | reverse complement strand
GCGTCACCCGCCGCGGTCGCGGCGGCAGATTCGGAGTCGACCTCCGCGGTCGCCGCGGCCTGTTCGGGCGCGGTGTCCGCGTCGGTCGCCGGCTCGGCGTCCGCAGGAACGTCGTCGACCGCGTCGGCTTCGGAATCAGCGTCCGCGTCGCCGACGGAGTCGGCGTCGGAAGGTTCGGACGCCTCGGGTTCGACCGCCGCGTCTGCTGGTGCTGATTCCGCTTCCGCGTCGGCCTCGGTCTCGGCCTCGTCGGCCGCCGCTTCGGCCTTCTCTTCGGCGGTCTCTTCAACGTCGTTACGGAAGCGGTTGAGTTTCTTCTTCAGTCCGTCGAACATCTGAATAGTAGGAGGTGGGGGTTACCTTACTCGTCGTCGCCGTCGCCGCCCTCGCCCTGCATCTGCTGCATCTGCTGCATCTGCTGTTGCTGCATCTGCTGTTGGGCCTGCATCGCCTGCTCTTCGATCTCGTCGCTCTCCTCTTCGAGCTCTTCGATCTGGCCGCGGATGCTCGCGATTTCCTCGTCGAGCGCGTCCTGCTTGCGTCGCAGGGTCTCGATGGCCGTGCTCTGTTCCTGTTCGGCGGCGTAGCTCGCGCCGAGAGAGACGACGATTTCGTCGATGTCCTGGACTTCGGCGCGGAGATACGCGTCGCCGCCGAGAGGGACCTGCACCGTCGAGCCCGTCTCGAGCGTCTCGATGGCCTCGACGGCCTCGTCGATCTCGTCTTTCTCGTCGTTCAGGTCCGAAACCTCGCCTTCGAGGGATTCGATTTCCTCGTCGAGGGCCTGCAGTTCCTGGGAGAGCTGCTGAAGTTGCTGCTGACCGCCACCCATCATGCTGCGGACACCTCGTTGAGCTCGACCTTCGTGCGCTTGATTCCGTGCTCGCTCCCGATGAGCGAAAAGGCGCGTTCCTGTGCGACGTTCTCGTTCGGTGCTTCCACAGTCTTCGTGAACTCGTGGACGACGCCACGGCTCGTGAAGCTGCCCGCGATAATGAACTGGCTCATGCACGTCGGTCGGGTGGCGAGCGGGAAAGGTCTTCCTACTCGGAGCGAAACTGAAGCGAGAAACGGGGGGACGCGAGGCCCTCAGTCGATGTAGTCGAGGGCGTCTTCGATGCGACCCAGTTCGGGGCCGGTCGTGTCCTCGCCGACGATGTACCCTTCCTCGTTGGCAACGAGACCGGAACCGACGAGCGGTCCACCGTAGTTGATGGTGCCGATGTCGGCGCGAACGTCGAGGAGCGCTTCGAGCGCTTCGAGTTCGGGTTCGCGCGACTTCGGATGGCAGAGGACGCCGCGGTTGTTGGCGACGGCCGCCATCCCGACGGTTCGAACGTCGGCGAGGTCGCCGCGTTCGACGGGGACCTCGAGGGCCTCCTCGACGGCCGAGACGGCCTCGTCGGAGAGGTCCGCGTGGACGTACGCGCCGTAGTCGTTCGCGAGAACGACGTTGCCGGCGGCGTTGATGCGACCGGGAAGCTCGTAGACCGGGAGGTCCACGGCGTCGGTGAGGGCCTCCTTCTCGCGGGACGTCGCGCGGCTCGACACGAGAAGTCCGTTCTCGTTACCCGTCGCTAACGCACCGACCGTGCCCGACCCGCCGACGGTCGTCTTGACCAGCGGCACGTCGAGTTCTTCGGCCATCTGCTCGGCGAGCGAGACCTCGGCGTCCGGGCGGACCAACAGCGCGTCGTCGGTCGCGCGAGCGAAGACGCCGATGTAGGACGAACCGGCGAAGGAGGCGCGAAGCACCGTTTACTCGGCCGGTTCGGCTTCGACGACCGACTCGCCGTCCTCGTCGAAACGCGCGGCGCGGACGCGGAACTTGCTCGGCGGGCTCTGCCGACCGTGCGCCCAGATGTCCTCGTTGATCTGCGTGTCGAGACGCACGTTCTCGGCGTCGACCTTGAAGTGCTTCGCGAGGTGCTCGCGGATGAGCGTCATCGAGCGGCCCGCGCGTTCGTGTGCCGGAACCGCCTGCACGTCTCGGAGCGGGACGGTGACGACGCGCTCCTCGAAGTCGTTTGCGCTCATTGCTTACTCGTCCGTGTTGCTTCGCCGCCAGTTGCGACGCTTGGGGTTTCGCGTGACTTCCATGTCCGTCTTGAGCATGACCCACGCGGGGACACGACTGTTCTGGCGCTCGAGCTTCGCCAGACGCTTCTTCTTAGACTTCGACTTCTTACCCATAGTGGGCTGTACTTTCCATCCTCCGCATAAAATCTTGTTCCTTCGCGTTTCAGGCGTGTGAGGGGCGTCCGCACGCCCGAATCGGCGAGAACCCGGTGTTCTCCCGGGGGCGACGGCGCGGACGGGCGACCGAACCGACTCATTCAGTACCGTCGGCGCGAAAGCCGAGGCGAATGAGTCGGGCCAGAACCGCCGTCGCCTTCCTCGCGCTCTCCGCCGTCTGGGGGAGCGCCTTCCTCGCCACCGACATCGCCCTCCGGACCGTCCCGCCGGCGTTCCTCGGCGCGGTCCGCTTCGACGTGGCCGCGCTCCTGTTGTTCGCCGTCGCCGTCGCCCGCGGCGACCGGGTCATTCCCGCCGTCCGCGACGAGTGGCGGCCGATTCTCGCCGGCGGCGCGTTCAGCATCGGCGCGCACCACGCCCTCCTGTTTTCGGGGCAGGTGTACGTCCCCGGCTCCGTGGCCTCGGTCCTCCTCGGCATCATCCCGCTCGCGACGCCGACGCTCACCCGCCTGACGGCTACCCACGAGCGACTCTCGGCGCACCGAATCGTCGGGCTCGTCCTCGGCTTTCTCGGCCTCGTCGTCATCGCCAACCCGGACCCCGGAAATCTACTGTCGTCGAATCTCGTCGGCGCGGTGCTCGTGTTCGGGTCAGCCATCGCCTTCGCCCTCGGCGCGGTACTGACCCACGACAGCGAGACGGAGATGTCGCTGCTCTCCGTGCAGGCGTGGATGATGCTCGTCGGCGCGGTGACGCTCCACGTCACGAGCGTCGCCCTGCCGTGGGAGTCCGCCGCCGACGCGGCGTGGACCCAGACGACGCTCGTCGCCACCGGCTACCTCGCGGTCGTCGCCGGCGCGGGCGGCTTCCTGCTGTACTTCTGGCTCCTCGACCGGGTCGGCCCGATCGAGGTGAGCCTGCTCGAGTACGTCATCCCGCTTTTCGCCGCCCTCGCCGACTGGACCGTCCTCGAGCGCGTGCCGACGCGCGCAACCGTCGCCGGTTTCGCGCTCATCTTCGCGGGCTTCCTGCTGTTCAAACGCGAGGTGATTCGGGGCGAACTCCGGCGTATCGTTGACCGCCGTCGCGGGCGGCGACCGACCGACGACTGACGCGCCTCACAGCGAGAACCGCGTCACCGTCTCGTACTCGGGGCCGTCGAGACCGAGTTCGCTCTTCTTCAGCCGAACCTCGCGCACTCGAAACGACCCGACCGTCGGCGACTCGCCCTCGACGGCGCGCCGCACGAGGTCCTTCCCGCGGGCGTCGTCCATGCGGGCGAGCGTGACGTGCGGCGTGAAGTCGTGTTCTTCGGGGTCGAAGCCGATTGCCGTCGTCTCGCGCTCGATAGCTTCGTGTAGTCGCGTCAACTCGGCCGCGCCGTCGTCGACGCCGACCCAGACGACTCGAATGTAGTCCAGCGAAGGGAAGACGCCGAGTCCGCCGACCGAGGCGTCGAAGGGGCCGACCCCCGCATCGTCGACGGCCGACTCGACCGCGTCTTCCACCTCGGCGACGCGGTCCGGCGACACCTCACCGAGGAACTTCAGAGTGACGTGCGCCTGCTCGGGGTCGGTAAACCGAAGCCCGTCAGCGTCCGAAAGCCGGTCCTGTACCGCGGCGACGCCCGCCGCGAGCGAGTCTGGGAGGTCGACGGCGAGAAAGCAACGCATGGCAGCTAGTTGACTCGAATCGGACGTTAACGTTCCGCCGGGTCGCGGTCGGCGTCGCCCGCGCGGTCGTCCTCCTCGGGCGTCCACGTCCGGGCGATGCTGAACGCCTCGCCGTCCACGAACGTCACCTCGTACACGTCGGGCATCGTCAGGCCCGACCAGAACTCGTGGCCGTAGCGCGGGTCGTACGCGTTGAACACGAGCGCCATGAGCGTGCCGTGGGTGCCGACGACGACGTGGCGGTCGGGGTAGGCCTCGACGAGTCGGTCCACGGCGGCGACGCCGCGGGCCTGCGCCTCGGCGTGGGACTCGCCGCCGGGATGCGACGCGTTCGGGTTCGCCCAGAGGTGTTCGACGGCCTGTTCGAAGTCGTCGACGTGCGACCCCGCGAGTTCGCGCTCTCTGAGGTCTTCGTCGACGATGAGCGGGGCGTCCGCCGCGTCGGCGACGCCCTCGACCGTGGCGCGGGCGCGCTCGTGGGGGCTGGTAGCGACCACGTCCGCGAGGTCGGCCAGGCGGGCGGTGACGCGCGCGGCGTCGCGGCGGCCACGGCGAGAGAGCCCGCGGGTTCGCTCGGCGTCGGGAACGTACGGGGAGTGGGCGTGCCGGACGAACGACACGACCGTCGTCGGGGGCGCGGACATTCGCAGACGCTCGCCCGCGGGAGGCTAAAAAGCGGTCGGTGTCGTCCCGCTGACGTAGCGTTTAACCGCCGTGACGCCCAAGCGCGGCTATATGACCGACGACGGCAAACAACCCCACCGCTTCTCAGAGGGGCAGGGGTTCGACGAGGACTACTCCGACTTCTCGCTCGACCCGCCCGAACTCTCGGTGGACCCGACGAAGGTCGACCCGGTCGACTCGCGCGTCCTGACCGACATCCTCGACCAGCGGAACATCGACCCCGAGGACGTCGACATCGAGAAACTGCTCGACGTGGCGCTCTCGTACATGCAGATAAACCGCTTCGAGGAGGCCACGGGGGCGTTCGAGCGCGTCGCTCGGTTCGCCGGCGACGACGAGGACATCGCCCAGGAGGCGTGGGTCAACAAGGGCGCGGCGCACGGCCAACTCGAAGAGTGGGACGAGGCCATCGGCTCCTACCGAGAGGCGCTCAAACTCGACGACGACAGCGAGCACGCCGCGACGGCCCACACCAATCTCGCGTACGCGCTGTGGGAGGCCGGCCAGACGGCCGACGCGCTCGACCACGCGGAGCGCGCCGTCGAACTCGACCCGCGCTTCCCACAGGCGTGGTACAACCGCGGCTTCTTCCTCCACGAGCGCGGCCTCAACGAGGACGCCGTCAACGCCTTCGACAACGCAATTCGCCTCGGAATGCGAACGCCCGGCGTCCACGAGGAGAAGGCGCGCGCGCTCGAGGAACTCGGCCGCGACGAGGAAGCAGAACAGGCCCAGCAGCAGGCCGACGACCTCCGCGAGCAGGCCGAAGCGGAGCTCGTCGAGGAGTACTAGGATGCTCCTCCGCGAGCGGGAGACCCCCGAGGGGCTCCTCGTCTCGGTCTGCGACCCCGACTGCATCGGCGAGACCTACACCGACGACGGCGTCTCGCTGGACGTGACGGAGGACTTCTACGGCGGCGACGAGGCCGAGACCGCCGACGAAGACGCCGTCGTGGACAGCCTCACCCGCGCGACCGTCGCCAACATCGTCGGCGAGGAGTCCGTCTCGGTGGCCATCGACGCCGGCCTCGTGGACGAAGAGACCGTCCTCGAAGTCGGCGGCACGCTCCACGCGCAACTGCTCTGGCTCCGCTGAGCCGCCGTCGAAAGCTATTTTTCCGGACCTCTGGCCACTACGCCGACCGCTCGACGCCCGTCACCTCGAAGCGAGCGCCGCCGTCCCCGGATTCGGTGGCGGCGATGTCCCAGTCGTGTGCGTGAACGGCCTGCGCGACGATTGACAGACCGAGACCCGTCCCCTCCTCGCCCGTGGAGTAGCCGGCTTCGAACACCTCGTCGCGCGTCTCCGCGGGGATGCCGACGCCGTCGTCCTCGACGTAGAACCCCGGAGCGTCGCCGTCGCCGCCGAGCACACCGACCGTGACGGTCAGGCCGTCGTCGCTCGCGCCGTGCTCCACCGAATTCCGAAACAGGTTCTCGAACACGTGTCCCAGTAGGCTCGGGTCCGCCCGGAACTCGAACGAATCGGCGACGACGAGCTCGGCCGAGCCGGTCTCGACGTGCTCCCACGCGGCCGCCGCGCGCGTTTCGAGGTCGACGGTCGAGAGTTCCTCGACCGTGTCGTGACGGGCCAACACCAGGGCGTCGGTGATGATGTCGTCCATCCGGTCGAGCGCGCCCGCGACCTGTTCGAGTCCGTCGGCGTCGACCGCCTCGTCGAGGAGCGATTCGACGTAGCCCACGGCGACCGAAAGCGGGTTGCGGAGGTCGTGCGAGAGCATCCGCGCGAGGTTCTGGAGGCGTTCGGCCTTCTCTTCGGCCTCCAGTTCCGCGCGCTTCCGGTCGGTGATGTCGAGGTGCGCGATCTGGACGTACGTCTCGCCGTCGTCGGTGAAGCGAGTCGCGCGCATCGTGAACCAGAGGCGCTCGTCGGGCGTTTCGCAGGGGTACTCGAAAGAGAACTCGTCTCGCTCGCCGTCGATGACGGCGCGGATACCCTCGCTGGCCATCGTCGCGTCGTCGGTGGTGCTGAGGTCGCAGACGCCGAGGTAGTTCATGCCGACCGAACTGCTGTCGCCCTGGTAGCCGTTTTCGTTGCCGAACTCCCGCCACGCGCGATTCGTGTAGACGATGACGCCGTCCTCGTCCAGAATCGCGAGTTGCGTCGGGAGCGCGTCGAGGCTCGAAAACGCAAGCGAGGAAGAGGTGGCGTTCGACATTAGCTGGTAAACGGACGTGAGCTACTTGATTCGTTTGGGTGGGGGGCCGACACGTCGCCCCGCGTCGCGGTCGTTGTCGTCTCGTCGCCGTTGCGGTCGCTGTCGCGTCACCGCCACCGGCCACTGTTGCCGGCTGACGAAACCAAAATGGGTTGCAGAGCCGCGTGCGGACCGAAGACGTGTTGTGCCTACGGGGGTAACCCATACCCAATGAGAGTGCAGGAGTCGTACCCCGTCGACGTCGACGCCATCCGCGCGGATTTCCCCATCCTCCAACGGAAGGTCGGCGGCGACATCTCGACGCCGGGTGAGCACGACGACGACGACACGCCGCTCGTCTACCTCGACAACGCCGCGACGAGCCACACACCGGAGCAGGTCGTCGACGCCATCGTCGACTACTACCACGGCTACAACTCGAACGTCCATCGCGGCATCCACCACCTGAGTCAGGAGGCCTCGGTCGCCTACGAGAACGCCCACGACCGCGTCGCGGAGTTCATCGGCGCGTCCGGCGGCCGCGAGGAGGTCGTCTTCACGAAGAACACCACCGAGTCGATGAACCTCGTCGCCTACGCGTGGGGCCTCAACGAACTCGGGCCGGGCGACTCGGTCGTCATGACCGAGATGGAACACCACGCCTCGCTGGTCACGTGGCAGCAGATCGCCAAGAAGACCGGCGCTGAAGTGCGCTACATCCGCGTCAACGACGACGGCCGCCTCGACATGGAGCACGCGAAGGAACTCATCGACGACTCCACGAAGATGGTCTCGGTCGTCCACGTCTCGAACACCCTCGGAACCGTCAACCCGGTCGCCGAACTCGCAGACATGGCCCACGAGGTCGGAGCCTACGCCTTCGTCGACGGCGCGCAGTCGGTCCCGACCCGCCCCGTCGACGTGGAGGCCATCGACGCCGACTTCTTCGCCTTCTCGGGCCACAAGATGTGCGGACCGACCGGCATCGGCGCGCTCTACGGCAAGCGCGACATCCTCGAGGAGATGCAGCCGTACCTCTACGGCGGCGAGATGATTCGGAGCGTCACTTACGAGGACTCCACGTGGGAAGACCTCCCGTGGAAGTTCGAGGCCGGCACGCCGCCCATCGCGCAGGGCGTCGGCTTCGCCGCGGCCGTCGACTACCTCGACGACATCGGGATGGAGAACGTCCAAGCCCACGAGGAACTGCTCGCGGCGTACGCCTACGACCGTCTCACGGAGTTCGACGACATCGAGATTTACGGCCCGCCGGGCGACGACCGCGGCGGCCTCGTCGCGTTCAACCTCGACAGCGTCCACGCCCACGACCTCTCCAGTATCCTCAACGAGCAGGGCGTCGCCATCCGTGCCGGTGACCACTGTACCCAGCCGCTCCACGACAAACTCGGCGCGGCGGCCTCGACGCGAGCGTCGTTCTACATCTACAACACGCGGGAGGAAGTCGACGCGCTAATCGACGCTATCGACACCGCCCGCGAACTGTTCGCCTAACACAGAACCGGTCCGCGAACGGAGTGAGCGGGCCGACGAGCGAGGGGAGGCACGAAGTGCCGAACCGAGCGAGGAGTGCTTTTGGTCCAGCTTTTGCCGAGCGAGTGAAACGAGCGCAGCGCAAAAGCTGGTCGACACCGCCCGCGAACTGTTCGCCTGAATACGGCCGCGTTCCCGTTTTCGCGA
>NZ_JAMYJY010000135.1:0-8518 GCF_024136985.1 Haloferax sp. AB510 | reverse complement strand
CCCCGGCCACCGCGACCCCATCGACCGACCCCGCCGGCCGGGCGCGCGTCATCGCCCAACACCACCGCGAGCGCACCGAGCGCGTCGTCTCCGTCCTCGACGAACACGGCCCGGCCGACGCGTGGACCGTGAGCGCCCGCCTGTTCGGCGACCTCGAAGCCATTCACATCCTCCACGGCCCCGGCGAGGCGTTCGCCCATCTGGACCACCTTGTCGCCGAGGGCGTCGTCGCGCCGCCGGACGACGGCGGGCGGTACGAACTCCTCGACGCGGACCCGGACTTCGACGAACTGGTCGCGGTCCCCGAGACGAAACGTTAAAACGCCGCTGGAGGGAACGGAGAGCCATGGAACTGCGGGTCATCGACAAGACCGACGAGGAACTCCGCATCGAAATCGGCGGCGAGGACCACACCTTCATGAACGTCCTGAAGGGCGAACTCCTCCAGACCGACACCGTCACGGCCGCGACCTACGACGTGAACCCCGAGCAGTCCGGCGGACAGACGGACCCCGTCCTCTCTATCAAGACGGAACCCGGCGTCGACCCCCTCGACGCGCTCGCGGAGGCCGCCCGAGGCGTCCAGCGTACCGCCGACGACTTCACCGACGCCTACCGCGCCGGTATCGACGCGTAATCTGCGGGTTCTCTCTCGTTTCCGCTCGGCCGCGAGCGGCGCGTTTCTCGGTTACTCGCCGCCCGGACCGTCGTAGTCCTTTTCGCCGGCCTCGATACGGACGTCGAGCCAGTTCTCCATCGGGACGAGCGGGCACTCGTAGCGCGGCGAGTAGGCGCAAAACGGGTTGTACGCGTCGTTGAAATCGACCACCCACCGGCCGTCGTCGGTCCGGTCCGCGGCTTCGAGGTCGAGGTAGCGACCCGCTCCGTAGGTCTCCTCGGCGTTCGTCTCGTCGCGGAACGGCACCCACAGGCGGTCCTCGTCGGCGTCGGCCCGGTAGGCGTCGAGCGCGTAGGACTCGCCGTCGACCTCGAACTCGAAGCGCCCCCACGCGAGATACTCGCGCTCGCCGTCGGTCGAAGTCCCGATGGTGATGCGCTCGGGGTCGTCGTATTCCCGGAGTTCGAGTTCGAACCGGAGGTCGGGGTCGGGGTCGAAGTAGTCGAGACCGTCGAAGAACTCCCGCTGGTCCGGCGGAATCGGTGAGTTGCGGTCCGCGGCGAGATAGCGGTCTTTCTCTTCGCGGTTCGTTCGGAGGGCGTCGAGCCACGGGTCGTCGGTCATCTCGGGTCGAGATACGGCGCGCCGGCGGGTTAAGATTAGTTCCGACTGCGCGGGGGACGCACGACCGACAGGCGGGACGGGGGGCGAAAAGCGGGACAAAGAGAGGCAGAACAGAACGGCTGTGAAGACGCTGGCTTACAGGCGAACCGGTACGTCGCGCTCGTCGAGGTACTCCTTGACGTCCTGAATCGTGTACTCGTCGAAGTGGAAGATAGAAGCGGCGAGCCCGGCGTCCGCGCCGGCCTCGGTGAAGACCTCGTACATGTCCTCGGGGCCGCCGCAGCCGGAGGAGGCGATGACGGGCGTCGAGACGTTGTCGCAGACGGCCTTCGTCAGCGGGATGTCGTAGCCGTCTTTCGTGCCGTCGGCGTCGATAGAGTTGATGAACAGTTCGCCCGCGCCGCGGGACTCGGCCTCGCGGGCCCACTCGATAACGTCGACGCCGGTGCCCTCGCGGCCGCCCTTGACGGTGCATTCGAACCAGCAGGACTCGCCGTCCACCTCGGCGTAGTGCTCGCCCTCCTCGTCGTAGCGTCGGCGGGCGTCCACCGAGATGACGATGCACTGACTGCCGAAGGAGCGCGCGCCCTCCTCGATGAGGTCGGGGTTCTGGAGCGCCGCGGTGTTGATAGAGACCTTGTCCGCGCCGGCGCGGAGCGTCTCTTTGATGTCGTCGCGGGTGCGGATGCCGCCGCCGACGGTCAGCGGGATGAACACCTCGTCTGCGACCTTCGAGACGGTGTCGAGCATCGTCTCGCGCCCCTCGGCGGAGGCGGTGATGTCGAGGAAGACGAACTCGTCCGCGCCCGCCTCGTTGTACAGTTTGGCCATCTCGACCGGGTCGCCCGTGTACTTCAGGTCCTCGAAGTTGACACCGGTGTAGACGGCCGGGTTCCCGTCCTCGTCGAGGTCGACGTCGATACAGGGGATGATGCGCTTCGTGAGCATTCGCTACTGAATCGTTGGCGAAAGAGCCGTTTCACCGTTTCGACTACGGCAGGGGGGGTTCGGGGGAACCGGGACGTACATCTCCGGACGGAACGACTCGTCTCTCGTGAACCCCCCAACTGTGTTCCACCTCCACTACCACGTCCCCGATATCGCCCACGCCACGTCGGTTCTCTCGTCGCACGGAATCGCCCCCGTCGCGCGTTTCGGAACCGCCGACGGCGAGTCGGTCGCGCTGGCGGCCGACGACGACGCCCCGGACGGCTTCCGCCTGCGGTTGCAGACGAATCGCAGCGGGATGGCCGACGTGACGCTCACGCCCGGCCCGAGGCTTTCGTTCGACCACGTCGGGGTGGTCGTCGCCGACGTGTCGGCGGTCGTCGAGCGGGCGACGGCGCGAGATTGGCCGGTGACCGAGAACGAGCGGCGGACGTTCCTCGTCACCCCGTGGGGATTCCGAATCGAACTCCAATCACCGGGCAGCGACCTCGTCTCGGAACTCGGGTCGGCCGATGACTGCCGCTTCGAGTCGGTGTCGCTCGTCGTCGCCGACGGGATTCGCGAGGCGGTCGATACCGGAATCCGGTCGGTCGTCGGCGAGGTGGCCACCCTCCGAGTTCGGGGCGGCCCGCACGACGACCCGGCGGTTCGTGAGGCGACGCTGGCCGGCCGAGTGTGTGACAGCGCGCACTTCGAGATGGCGTCGCTCGCACCGGCAGACCGCGCGTGAAGACGCGCTCCGCCGAAGAATCACTTTGATACCGGTCCCGCGAGAACGAACGCCCGAGTCAAGTTCCAGCGATGGCCGACCCTACCGAAGTCATCAGCCTGTTGGTTGTCGTCGAGTTCGTGGTGCTGTCCGCAGTCGTGTTGCTTTTGGTCCCGCTGGAAGCGGCCGCACCGATTCTCCCGCTCTGCCTCGTATTTCTGGTCACGCTTCACTTGTATCGGTCGTGAGTCGGTCGGCGCGCAGTCGGTGTGGGTCGTCGGCGCGCGAGTCGTCTCCGCGGGCACGTTGTACCGACGCCGGTGAGTCGATGGTGGCGACACGGAGTGTCCGCGGACGACGGTTAGGTGCGTTTTTGTACCGCGAACCCGTCGCCCCGCGTATGAGCGACGACCACGACCACGGCGGCCACGGACACGACGACCACCACGCGGACGAGGACGCCCGCGTCACTTCCCCGATGCAGGACTTCTCGATGAGTCAGGTCACGACCGGCATCCTCGTTCTCGTCGTCGGCCTCGTCGTCGTGTTCGGTCTCCCGCTGGCGCTGGCGTAAGCGCGCTCGGGACCCCCAGAACCGGCAATTCGTACGAACTTCCGCGTTCTCTTTCCTTTTCAGGCCCCCGCGGCTACGACCCGGCGTGAAATCTATCGTCGTCACCGAGTACGGAAGCTCCGACAGCCTCGAACTGCGCGAGACCGAGACGCCCGAACCGACCCCGGGCGAGGTCCGCATCGCCGTCGAGGCCGCCGGCATCAACTTCGCCGATATCATGCAGCGGCGCGGGACCTACCGTGACGGCCCGGAACCGCCGTACACGCCGGGGATAGAGGCCGCGGGGACCATCGACGCGGTCGGCGAGGGCGTCGACCGCGAGGTCGGCGAGCGCGTCGTCGCCATGACCGGCGGCGGGGCGTACGCCGAGTACGTCACCACGCCGGCCCCGACGCTGTTCGACGTGCCCGAGTCGATGTCGTTCGCCGAGGCCGCCGGCTTCCCCGTCCAGTTCCTCACCGCGTACAACTGCCTCCACGAGTGGGGCGACCTCGCCGACGACGAGCGCGTGCTGATTCAGGCGGCCGCCGGCGGCGTCGGCACCGCGGCGGTCCAACTCGCCTCCCACGCCGGCGTCGAGACGTTCGGCACGGCCAGCACCGAGGAGAAACTTGACCTCGCGGCCGACCTCGGACTCGACCACGGCATCCAGTACACCGAGGAGGACTTCCGCGAGGTCGTCGCCGACGAGACCGACGGCGCGGGCGTCGATCTCGTTCTCGACGGCGTCGGCGGCGAGACGTTCGAGCGCAGTCTCGACGCCCTCGCCGACTTCGGCCGACTCGTCACCTACGGCGCGGCTTCCGGCGACGCGGCCGAAGCGGACCCGACGCGCCTGCTGTTCGAGAACAAGTCCGTCATCGGCTTCCACCTCGGAAGCGCCATGCAGCAGCGCCCCGAGTCGGTCCTCGGCGCGGTGCCCGAACTCTCCGAACTGCTCGCGGCGGGCGAACTCGACGTGGTCGTCGGCGAGGCGTTCGACCTCGAAGACGCCGCGGCGGCCCACGAGTACATCGAAGCCAGAAAGAGCAGCGGGAAAGTCGTCCTCGAACCGTAGCGGGAGCGGCGTGACGCGGGACCGCGTTTTTTCAGTTTAGGTTTCGGTTCAGTCGAGTTCGCGCGCGAGCACGTCGCGCAGCTCGGCGATGTCGCCCGCGCCGTAAGCGGCCTCGTCGCCGTCGACCGCGAGCGAGAGCGTCGCGTCGTCGGTCGTCGTCCCGAGTTCGACCACGGGCACGTCGCCCGCGAGGTCGCGGAGCGCGGCCTCGTCGGTCGTCTCGACGACGACGCGACCGGGCGTCTCCTCGAACAGCGAGACGTAGTCGGCGACGGACACGTCCGCGCCGACCTCCTCGGTGACCATCTCGGCCAGCGCGACCGCGAGGCCGCCGTGGCTCACGTCGTGGACCGCGACCGTGGACTCGTCGGCCGCGACCGTCCGAATCGTCTCGACCGCCGTCGCGGCGTCGGCGTCCTCGGGGAGCGCCGGGAAGGCGTCGGAGCCGCCGGCGTGTTCGAGGACCGCCGAACCGCCGAGCGCCCCGCCGGAGAAGCCGACGAGGAACAGGTCGCCCTCGCCCGAAAGCGAGAGACCGGGCGAGGAGCCGTCGGCCTTACCGACCATCGCCAGCGTCGGCGTCGGCGGAATAGGGCCGGAGACGGAGTCGTTGTACAGGGAGACGTTGCCGCCGACGACCGGGACCGAAAGCGCCCGGCACATGTCGGCGAGGCCGTCGACGATGCCCTTGAAGCCGCCGTACACGTCGGGCTTCTCGGGGTTGCCGCCGTTGAGACAGTCGACGGTCGCGAGGGGCGACGCGCCCTTCGCGGCGAGGTTGGTCGCGTTCTCGAAGGCGACGGCGCGCGCGCCGTCGTAAGGCGCAGCGGTCGTCCAGTTGGGGTCCGCGCCGCCGGTGAACGCGAGTTTCGTGTCCGCTTCGGGCACATCGAGGAGCGCCGCGTCGTCGCCGGGCCGGCGGGCGGTCCGCAGGCCGACCTCGTGGTCGTACTGCCGGTAGACCCAGCGCTTCGACGCCGTGTTGGGGTCGGAGACGACCGCCTCGAACGCCTCGGTGAGGTCGAACGCGGGCAGGTCGCGCTCCGCGGCTTCGGGTTCGACCGAGTCGAGGTCGTTCATCGGCGCGCCCTCGGCGAGGAACTCCGGGGGCACGTCGACGACGGGTTCGCCGTCGAAGGTGCAGACGTAGTTGCCCTCGGCGACCTCGCCGATGACGGCGCTGCCGAGGTCGAAGCGCGCGGCGAGTTCCTGCACGCGCTCGACGTTCTCGGGAGTCACCTCGTAGCACATGCGCTCTTGGGACTCCGAGAGGAGAATCTCGAAGGCGTTCATGTTCGGCTCGCGCTGGTGGACCTTTTCGAGGTCGATTTCCGCGCCGAAGCCTCCTTTGGCGACGAGTTCCGAGGACGCGCCGCCGAGGCCGGCGGCCCCGAGGTCGCGGGCGGACTCGACGAGGTCCTCGTCGATGAGCGCCTCGTTGCACTCGATAAGCAGTTTCTCCGTGTAGGGGTCGCCGACCTGTACCGCGGGCCGGTCTTCGGTTTCGGCGTCTTCTGCGAGGTCCTCGCTGGCGAAGGACGCGCCGCCGAGGCCGTCGCGGCCGGTCGAACTGCCGACGAGGACGAGCTTGTTGCCCGCCTTCTGGGCTTCGGCCGTGACGAGGCGGTCGGCCGACAGGAGGCCGACGCAGGCGACGTTGACGAGGGGGTTGCCCTCGTAGTTCTCGTGGAAGGAGGTCGAACCGGTCACCGTCGGGACGCCGATTGCGTTGCCGTAGTCGGCGATGCCCTCGACGACGCCGTCGAGGAGGTACCGCGAGTGCTCGCGGTCGAAGTCGCCGAAGTAGAGGCAGTCGGCGAGCGCGATGGGGTACGCCCCCATCGAGAGGGTGTCGCGGACGATGCCGCCGACGCCCGTGGCCGCGCCGTCGTAGGGGTCGACGTAGGAGGGGTGGTTGTGGCTCTCGATACCGAGCGTGATGTAGGTGTCGTCGTCCAGAGCGACGACCGCCGCGTCGTCACCGGGGCCGATGACGACTTGGTCGCCCTCCGAGTCGAACGCCGACAGAAGCGGGCGAGACGACCGGTAGGCGCAGTGTTCGCTCCAGAGGTTTTCGAAGAGTATCTCCTCGGCCGGCGTCGGGTCTCGACCGAGCTCGGCGACGACGAGGTCGCGGTCCGCGTCGGAAAGCGTCATTCACTGGTATGGTCAGAACGCACATTGTAAACCCTTTCTATGTGCACGAACGTGCGTAAAATGTGGTTGGAGTCGCCGTCGTCGCCCGCATCCGACTCACGCGGGCGTGTACGGCGGCGACTCGGCGCGGATTATCTCCGTCAGCTCGTGCATCTCGTCTTGGAGCAACACGAGCAGGTCGTCCATCGTGACGATGCCCGTCAGCCTGCCGCCGTCGGTTATCGGCGCGCGCCGGACGCCGTGTTCCCGCATCTGCCGGAACAGGTCGAAGACGCCCACGTCGGCGTCGACGGTGAACGGCTCACCGGTCATCACGTCTTTCGCCGTCATCCCGCTCATGTCACCGCCGGCGGCGACGCACTTGAGCGCGATGTCGCGGTCCGTCACGATACCCCGGATATCGTCGCCGTTCGCGACGACGATGGAGCCGACCTTTCGGTCCTCCATCAGCTTCGCCAGCTCTCGAATCGGCGTGTCTTCCCTCGCTGTCACCAGTTCGTCTCTCGGTCGTGCGATGTCTCGTACGGTCATCTCTCTCACCCCGGTGGAACCACGCGATGTGGGTACGCCACCGTCCGGATAGTTCGTCGCCCGCGATATTATTTCTATATTCTTACATTTCGTCCAGTTTCGGCGGTATGTCGGCGCTCGCGGAGTGTCTGCGGGTGGTGACGGTCTCTCGTATCGGCGTCATTAATGGGAAGGGTGCTCCGACACGCCCCAGCGCCGTGCGTGAGGTACACATACCAATCACACCGGGACCGGGGCGCTTTTTTAGCCTCCATCGTTAGAAGACGGTGTGTTATCGGTCGAGTTGCACTCGCATTCGTCTCTGTCCTACGACGGGCGGGACCCAATCGAGTATCTCCTCGAACAGGCGGTCGCGGTCGGCTTGGACGCCCTCGCCGTGACCGACCACGACGAGATAGACGCCAGCCTCGAAGCCGCGGAACTCGCCGCCGACTACGGACTGGTCGGCATCCCCGGGATGGAAGTCACCTGCGCCGCGGGCCACGTGCTCGCCTTGGGCGTCGAGGAACTGATTCCCGCGGGGCTGTCGTACGACGAGACGCTCGACCGCATCCACGACGCCGGGGGCATCGCCGTCGTCCCGCACCCCTTCCAGAAGTCGCGGCACGGCGTCGCCCCACATATCTCCAGCGCGCAACTCGCCAGCGCCGACGCCATCGAAATATACAACTCGCGGCTCCTCACCGGCATCGCCAACCAGCGCGCCGAGCGGTTCGCCAAGCGGCGGAACCTCCCGATGACCGCCGGAAGCGACGCCCACATCGCGGAGATGGTCGGACAGGCCGTCACCGAGGTCGGGACCGACACCCGAAGCGCCGACGCCATCCTCTCGGCCGTCGCCGAGGGCCGAACGAGCGTCGTCGGCAACAAGACCCCGTGGCGCATCTCGTTCCGGCAGGCCGCGGGCGGCGCGACCCGACGCCTGAAACACGCCCTGACGGACCTGTTCTGATGCGCGGCGCGTCCCCCGACCTCGTCCGGCGCGCCCTCGCCGACCGCGACCCGCTCCCCGGAACCGCGGGCTTCGCGGGCGAACTCGACGGCCGACTCGTCCGCGACGTGCTCGGTCGCCAACCGCTCTTCTCCGAGCGCGCCGACCCCGCGACGTGGTCGTTCGACCACCGCGACCTCGACGACCCGGTCGCCGTCCCCGCCGGACACTCCCGCGAGACGGCCGGTGAAGCCGCCGGCGACGACGAACGCGTCTGGTCACTCCCGGACCCGCCGGTCGCCACCGACCGCGACGCCGCGCTCGAACGCGTCCGCGACGCCGTCTTCGCCTCGGTTCGGTCGGTCGGC
>NZ_JAMYJY010000134.1:0-8556 GCF_024136985.1 Haloferax sp. AB510 | reverse complement strand
GTCGAGGGCGACGTCGCCGTCGGCGAGAACGACCACGCGGTCGGCCAGTTCAGCCACGTCGCGCAGGTCGTGGGTGACGACGACGAGGCTCGTGCCCTCGGCACGGAGGTCCCGGAGGCGGGCGAGCACGGAGCGCCGGGCGGGTTCGTCGAGGCCGGTGAACGGTTCGTCCAAGACGAGGTGGTCGGGTTGCATCGCCAGCGCGCCGGCGATGGCGAGGCGTTCGACCTCGCCGCCGGAGAGAGCGTCAACTCGCTCGTCCTCCCGGCCGTCGAGGTTGACCGCACCGAGTGACTCTCGGACGCGGCGGTCGATTTCGTCGCGGTCGAGGCCGAGGTTCTCCGGGCCGAACGCCACGTCGGCCCCGACGGTCGCGGCGACGAGCTGGTCCTCGGGGTGCTGGAACACCATCGCCACCGCGGTTCGGGCGGCGACGAGGTGGTCCGAGACGGAGCGGCCGTTGACCGAGACCGAGCCCTCGTCGGGGTCGAGCAGGCCGTTGAAGTGCCGGACGAGCGTGGTCTTGCCGGAGCCGTTCGCGCCCGCGACGATGACGCACTCGCCGTCGTCGATGGCGAGGTCGACCCCGTCGACCGCGACCGTGTCGCCGTAGCGGTGGACGAGGCCCTCGACGCGAATCATCTACTGGGCGGCGATGGCGTCGGAGCGGACGATGCCGACCGCGGCGGCGATTTTGAACGCCTCGGCGGGGATGAACGCGGCGGAGGCCGTCCAGAAGGCGGATTCGAGGCCGACGCTCTGGACGTACGCGAAGCCGAGCGTCCCGAAGGCGTAGACGACGACGGTGCCGGCGACCATCGCGCCGACGAGTCGGACGGTGCGCACGCGGTAGTCGCCGACGCTGATGCCGCCGTGGACGACGAGGCCGACGATGACCGCGGCGACGGGGTACGACCAGAGGTAGCCGGCGGTCGGCCCGACGAGCGGCGCAAGCCCGGCGGAGCCACCGGCGAACACCGGCGCGCCGAGGCCGCCAGCGGCGAGATAGAGCGCGATGGAGCCGCCGCCCCAGACGGGGCCGAGGAAGATGCCCGCGAGGAAGACGACGAGCACCGCATCGTCACCGGAATCGGCGAGACGGGGTTCGGGAACGAGACGTAACTGCCAGCGCCCATGAGCGCCGCGAACAGGGCGGCGCGGGCGATGTTGCCGACGAGTTCGTCACCGACGAGTTCGACTGACTCGTGTTCGGTTGCCATGCCCATCGCTGTCTCGTAAACCCTGTTTAACTTATCGGTTTACAGAGTGTGTGGGCGAGGTCGGTCCTCGGTCTCGTCGGCCGGTTCGAGTCGTCTCTCCGGCGCTCGGCGGCTCTCGGGTCAGCATCATTAAAGACGCTGGACGTGCCATTCTTCGGGTATGGACGAGAAGACCGCCGAACTCCGCGACATCTTCATCGAGGCGACTGGGTCGGACACCGTGACCGAACAGCAGTCCGAGTCGCGCGGGTCGCTCGCCGACGTGGACGACCCCGAAGCGGTCCGCGAGCGCGTCCGCGACACCGTGGCGACGATGCGCGAGCGCTACGCGTTCGACACCGAGTTCGACGACGACGCGCTCGTCGCGCTCGTCGTCGGCTTCTTCGACGGCGACGCGGACGCCGACCTCGCGGTCGAACTCGACGCGTCGCCCGAGGCGGTTCGCACCGCCCGGTTCGACCTCCATCTCGTCCGCGACGCCGACCGCGAGTTCCCGTTCGACGCCGACCGCTTCGACAACCTGCTCATCGACGGCGCGGACGACGAGACCATCGCCGAGACGCTCGACGTGCCCGTCGAAGTCGTCGCCGAGTGCCGTCCCGTCGCCGAGGCCGACATGCGCTCGACGCGTGTCAACTACCGCTTCCGCGACGAGTTCGCGGAGCTGTTGACCGACGACGACCTCTCGAATCGGATGGCCGAGGACGCCCGCCGCGACGGCCTCCGCGAGGCGACCGAGGACATCGAGACCGACGTGTCGCTGTAGCGGGCGGCCGCTGTGACCCTTCGGGTCGCGCGAGCCCCGGCGCGCGGCCGACCCGTCGGGACGACGGAGGGTCGGCCGAACGACGAAGGTTCTTAACCGATTGGGGACATACCCTTGTGCGATGGCGCAGGCCCCCCAGAACCGAGACCTTACAGAGCGGTTCATCGAGTTCTACCGCAATTACTATCGAGAGGAAATCGGAAAACTCGCACAGCAGTACCCGAAAGAAAAACGGTCGCTGTACATCGATTACGATGACCTCTATCGGTTCGACGCGGAACTCGCGGACGACTATATCACGAAGCCCGGCCAGTTCCAGGAGTACGCGGAGGAGGCGCTGCGCCTGTTTGACCTCCCCGCGGACGTGAAACTCGGGCAGGCGCACGTCCGGATGCGCAACCTTCCCGAGACGGTCGACATTCGGAACATCCGGGTCAACGACGACCACATCGGGACGCTCATCTCGGTGCAGGGAATCGTCCGGAAGGCGACCGACGTGCGCCCGAAAATCACGGAGGCAGCCTTCGAGTGCCAGCGCTGCGGGACGATGAGCTACATCCCGCAGGGCGACGGCGGCTTTCAGGAGCCACACGAGTGTCAGGGATGCGAGCGTCAGGGGCCGTTCCGCATCGACTTCGACCAGTCGAACTTCATCGACTCCCAGAAACTGCGCGTCCAGGAGTCCCCCGAGGGCCTGCGCGGGGGCGAGACGCCGCAGAGCATCGACATCAACCTCTCGGACGACGTGACCGGCAAAGTCACCGCCGGCGACCACGTCACCGCCGTCGGCATCCTCCACATCGAACAGCAGACCTCGGGCAACGAGAAGACGCCCGTCTTCGACTACTACATGGAGGGCATCTCGCTCACCATCGAGGACGAGGAGTTCGAGGACATGGAGATATCCGACGAGGACGTGGCCGAAATCGTCGAACTCTCGAACGACCCGGCCATCTACGAGAAGATGGTCGAGTCCGTCGCGCCCGCCATCTACGGCTACGAACAAGAGAAGATGGCCATGATTCTCCAACTGTTTTCGGGCGTCACGAAGCACCTGCCCGACGGGTCGCGGATTCGCGGCGACCTGCACATGCTGTTGATAGGGGACCCCGGAACTGGCAAATCGCAGATGTTATCATATATCCGACATATTGCGCCCCGCTCGGTCTACACGTCCGGTAAGGGTTCGTCCTCGGCGGGTCTCACCGCCGCGGCCGTCCGCGACGACTTCGGCGACGGCCAGCAGTGGACGCTCGAAGCCGGCGCGCTCGTCCTCGCGGACAAGGGTATCGCGGCGGTCGACGAGTTGGACAAGATGCGGCCCGAAGACCGCTCGGCGATGCACGAGGGGCTCGAACAACAGCAGATTTCGGTCTCCAAGGCCGGTATCAACGCGACGCTCAAGTCGCGGTGTTCGCTCCTCGGCGCGGCGAACCCGAAGTACGGTCGCTTCGACCAGTACGAGCCGATTGGCGAGCAGATCGACCTCGAACCCGCGCTCATCTCCCGGTTCGACCTCATCTTCACGGTCACGGACGACCCCGATCCCGACGAGGACTCCAAGCTCGCAGACCACATCCTCAAGACCAACTACGCGGGCGAGCTGAACACCCAGCGGACGAACGTCGCCAACTCCGAGTTCACGGAACAGCAGGTCGACGCCGTCACCGACGAGGTCGCGCCGACCATCGACGCGGACCTGTTGCGCAAGTACATCGCCTACTCGAAGCGCACCTGCTACCCGACGATGACCGACGAGGCGAAACAGGTCATCCGCGACTTCTACGTAGACTTCCGTGCCCGCGGTGCCGACGAGGACGCACCCGTCCCCGTGACCGCCCGGAAGCTCGAAGCGCTCGTCCGGCTCGGCGAAGCGTCCGCCCGCGTCCGCCTCTCGGACAAGGTGACCCGCGAGGACGCAGAACGCGTCACGGGCATCGTCGAGTCCTGCCTGCGCGACATCGGTATGGACCCCGAGACCGGCGAGTTCGACGCCGACATCGTCGAGACCGGCCGGTCGAAGACCCAGCGCGACCGCATCAAGAACCTGCTCGAACTCATCCGTACCATGCAGGAAGAGTACGAGGAGGGCGCGCCCCACGAGGAGGTTCTCGAACGCGCCAACAGCGAGCTGAACATGGACGAGAAGACGGTCAACGACCAGCTTGACAAGCTCAAGATGAAAGGCGACATCTACGAGCCCCGCGGGGACGTGTACCGCGCGACCTGAGCGGCCGCCCTCGATTTCTCGACTGTCACGAACTCCGTACTGTTCCGACGAGCGGACATTCTCGAACACGTGTCGTTTATTTACACCAACACTCCTATGTAATCTGAGAATCATGTAGTACGCATGAATCGTCGAGCGTATCTGGCGACCGCGGGTGCACTCTTTCTCGCGGGATGTTCGTCAACGGACGGTGGGGAGACGACGACCGAGGAGCCGACGACGGCGGCGACAACGACGACGGCGGCGACAGACACGCCGACGCCGACCGAGGAGCCGACAACCACGACCGAATCGACGACTGAGACGGAAACGGAGACTCCGGACCAGGTGACTCGCATCCTCGGACTCGCGGTGGAGGACCTCGACGCCGCGGTCGAAGACTTCGCGTCCGTTGCGGGCGACGACGGCGGATTCCACGACCTGAACGCCTCGATTCCGTTCTCCTTCGAGGACACCGCGGAGTCGTTGTACCTCGCGCGCGGCCACTTTAACACGCTCTCCCAGTTCGACCTGACTTCGGCGCAGGAAGACCGTCTCGTGCGCCTCCGGGACGTGTTCTGGTTCCTCTGGTGGACCGGGAAGACCCACGAGAACTCGAATCAGGCCTTCTACCGCACCAACAACGCGGTCTCCAGACTGTACGGCGAGGAGTTCAGCCGCATCGACACGCAGGTCGAACAGATAGACGAGGCGCTCGCGCCAGCGCGAGACACCCTCGAACGGCTGACGGACGAGACAAAGGCCGAGAACCTCGACGAACTCACGACCCTCGAACCCGCCGACTACGGGCGCAAAGTCGACTCCTTCGAGCGGGAGTTCGGGCAGATCTCGGCCTTCGCCGACGACATCCTCTCGTTCCGCAACGCCATCCGGCGGTTACAGGACGGGTTCGACTGGTATCTCGGCGAGGATTACGGCGACGCCTCCCGGTCGTTCTTCCGTGCGATGAGCGCGTTTGAGGACGTGAATGCTCGGGTTTCGGAACGCGACCCCGTGGCGGCGATTGCCGAGCGCTCCGAGGAGTTCGTCTGCCTCACCGACGCGATGGCCCGGGCCAGCGAGGTGCTCGACGAGGCGGCGACCGCGGGCGACAACGATATCCCCGAAAAGCAGCCCGACCTCGAAAGCGAGGCGCACGAGGCCTTCGAGGACTGCGACCTCGTGGCGGAGCACTTCACGTTCGTCGCCGACTTCTTTGAGGAGCTCCCAGACGAGCGAGCGTGAGACGGCCGTTCGACTCGCGATCCGTCTGCGGCCGACCCGCGCGGAACCGACGAACTTAGTGGAGCGTGCGGCGACGGGACAGACGACCGATGGACCGAATCTCCGCCATCCGCAACATCGAAGACGCCATCCGCGACCTCGAATCGGGCGACGCGGACCTCGCCAGCACCGAGCGGCGCGTCGTGACCGTCCTCCGGACGTTCGCGACGGAGTTCGAAGACGACGCCGGCGACGGGACGCTCGACGCGTGGACGGCCGTCGGCGACGACCGCGCGGAGGGACTCGTCGTCCTCGCCGCCGACGAGGCCGACGCGCGGACGCGGGTCAGAGACCTCCTCAACGAGGCGGCCGGCGACGCCGACGACGTGACGTTCTCCGTCGAGCGCGTCTGAGGCGAGTCGCGCGGAGGTTCGAATCCGGTAGGCGCGCCACGCGCACCACCGCCGCCGTTCCCGTCCGTGACAGCCGATTGACGCGAGAACGCCGCTGTCGAACGATTTTTCTCCCGACTCCGTGACCCAGCGTGCGTGCTGTTGGTCGTGACCTACTCGCAGGCGGCGCGGACGACGCTTCGGAACATCTGTCGGACTCACGACGAGGTCGTGGCCCGTCGGCTGGGTCGCGCCGCGCTCTTCGACGAGACGGAGTTGGCCGCCTTCCTCGCGCTTCGGCTTCGGGAGAAACACGACGAGGCCGTGCAAATCGAGCGAACCGAACCGTTCAACGAGTTCGCGGCGGTCCCCGATGCGGTCCGCGAGGCCGCGGCCGCCTACGAGGACCGCGAGTCCCCGGCGACGCCGTACAGCAAGTTCGCCTCGGGCACCGACCACCCGTCGGCCGCGGAGATGCAGCGCCGCGAGCTATGAGGCTCCGACTCCCCGACGGGACCGTCCGCAAAGGGCCGGCCATCGACCTCGCCGACGGACCGTTCGACGTCGGTGCCGCCGAGGTCGTCGCCGCGATACGGGCGGACGACGGGGACGACGGGGACGACGCGACCGGCGCGCTCCGAATCGACTGTCCGCAGCCGGGTCCCGGGCACGACCGCCTTGGTCGGATTCCCGTCTCGAAGTCGACACCGTCCCGCGGCTGGCTCCTCGCGGCAGTCGGTCGGTCCCGCGGGCTTCGCTCTCCCGTCGCCGACGACCTCGCCCGACTCGAAGCGAAACTCGCCGAGCGCCGCGACCGTGCGGCCGAGGAGTCGGAAGCGGACGAACGCGAGCGCGCCGACACCGTCTGCGGCCGCGCTCCGCGAGGCCCGCCGCCGGGTCGCCGCCGCCGGCGAGGACGAGTCTCGACTCAGAGAGCGCGTCGCAACCCTTCGCGGTCGGGTGAATGCTCACCGAGACGCCGGCGACGACGAGGCGACTGAGACAGCGCAATCGGAACTCGTGGCGGTCGCGACCGAACTCTCCGAGGTCGAAACCGAACGCGTCGCGGCCGAACAGCGGCTTTCGGCGCTCGAACGGGCGGCCCGAACCGAGCGAGACAGTCGCGAGGCGAGACTCAAACTCGAAGACGCGGTCAAGAATCGGCGACGGGAGGCGCGGGCGTACTTCGCGGCCGAACTCGGCGATGAGTTCGAGGCGGCGCTCCGGTCCCTCGCGTCGGTTTCGGCAACGGCGACCCCCTCGGGCGGCTCCCCGGACGAGCCGAGCGACCTCGCGTCGGACCCCGTCGCGTGCGCGCTGGCCGCCGCCCGCCTCGCCGACCTGTCCGCGCCGGTCGTCGTCTCGTGCGGCCGGTTCTCGGATGCCGAGGCCGCAGCGAACTGGCTCGACGCGTCGGTCGTCAGATGCCGGCCGAACGGCGGGTGAGCGAGCCACGTCGGGCGTTGATTTATATACGAAGCGGCGGCCAGCCCCGCCATGCACTCCGATATCGACGTGACCGTAGACGACGGTGTTGCCCTCGTCTCGGTCCGAGTCCACAACGACGCACCGGTCGACCGTCGCGTCAGGCTTCGCAACCGACTCGACGGGTCGGTGCTGCCGCCGCGTCGCGCCGGCGTTCCCGAAGCCGGCTGGGACGACGACGGGTTCGAAGGTGTCGTCTCCGCGGGCTCGACGGTCGCGCTCGGCTACGCCGTCTCTCCGTCACCGACGGCCGGCTCTCCGGGAGTTCGAGACCTCCCCGACCGCGCGGTCGACGTGAGCGCGCTCGGCCGCGCCGACGGCGCGGAGCGGACCACGGGCTCAACGCCCGACGATGCGGTTCGAACGCTCGGTTCGGCGCGGCCGCCGGCCGATGCAGTTCCCGTCGCTTCTGACCTGCCGACGACGACGCCGGAGTCGGAGACGTCCGAACCGACACCCAGCACGACGAGCGACGCGTCAGATGGGGAGCGCCGCGACCCGCTCCCGAGTCCCGCACCTCGGACTCGCTCCGAACGTCCCGAACCGTCCGAACAGCCCACGGACGCCGACGTGTCGGCGGCGGTCGGGTGCCCCGTAGAGCGTGGTCACGAGACTGAGCAGTCACTCGAAGCGGAGCCGCCGGAGCCGCTGGGTCCGCTCACAGCGCTCGAGCGTCGCATCGACCTCGCCGAGCGATTGGACGGCGCGTCGGTCGCGGACGCCGCGGCGACGCTCTCGGAGGCCGATGCCGGCGTCGAGGCGCTCGAATCGCTCGATTCGGACCGCGAGCGCCTTCGTCAACTGGCGGCGCGCGCGACGGCGCTCGCGGACCGCGCGGCCGACGCCGACCCCGACGTGGACGCGCTCCGGAGGCTCGCGTGATTCTCGCGGTCGTCTCCGGGAAGGGCGGCGTCGGGAATCGACCTGTCGTTCGAACTCGCGGCGGAGCTAGGCGCGGTCGTCGTGGACGCCGACCTCGGGATGGCGAACCTCCCGTACGCGCCCGGCCCAGATCTCCACGACGTGCTCGCGGGGCGCGCGGACCCGCTCGAAGCCGTCCGCTCGGGCGGCCCGGTCTCGATTCTCCCGTGCGGGCGGACGCTCGCCGGTGCGCGGGCGGCGACGTGCGCCTCCTCGCCGACGCGCTTCACGCGGTCGAAGCGGCCTACGGCGACGTGGTCGTGGACTGTCCCGCGGGGATGCGCGCCGACGCCGGCGTCCCGCTCACCGTCGCCGACGCCTGCCTCGTCGTCGCGTCAC
>NZ_JAMYJY010000133.1:0-8619 GCF_024136985.1 Haloferax sp. AB510 | reverse complement strand
CCTCGGGCGAGACGAACGCCTCGCCGTCGCGCATCTCGGTCGCGGGGACGGCGTTGAGGTCAACACCCTCCTCCTTGGCCAGCGCGCGGGTCGCGGGCGCGGCGAGCGTCTGCTCGCGATCGGCGCTCTCGGCCGACGCGGACCCAGACGTTCCCTCGTCGCGCTTCGCGGTCGCGGACTTCCCGTTGCTCTGGACGGTCCGCGGGCCGCTGGGTTCGCCCTCGTCGCCGTCGTCTTCCGCGGCGGCGCGAACGTCACCTTCGGTCACACGGCCGCTCGGGCCGCTGCCGTCGACGGATTCCGAGACTGCACGCCGAGTTCGCGGGCGAGCCGTCGACGCTCGGCGGGCGAACACGCGTGCCGCCGGACCCGGAGTCGTCGGCGGCGTCGGCGGCGTCGCCGGCGTCGTCGCTCTCGGCCGTCTCCTCGGTGTCGGCGTCCGCGCCTGCGGTCTCGGCGGCGTCCTCGTCGTCGCCACCCACCCGGATGGTGATGATGACGTTGCCGACGGGGACGACCTCGCCCTCCTCGGCGAGGAGTTCCTCAACCGTCCCGTTGAACGGCGAGGGCACGTCGACGAGCGCCTTGTCCGTCTCGACCTCCGCGAGCACCTGGTCTTCTGTCACCTCGTCGCCCGGCGCGACGTGCCACGTTACGAGTTCGCCTTCCGCGACGCCTTCGCCGACGTCGGGGAGTTTGAATTCCTTGAGCGCCATCGTTCAGAAGTTCACCGCCTCACGAATACCTTCTTCGACGCGGGCGACCGAGGGGAGGTAGTAGTCTTCCAACGCGTACAGCGGGTACGGCACGTCGTAGCCCGCGACGCGCTTGACCGGCGCTTCCTGGTAGAGCAGCGCCTCCTCCTGAATCGTCGCCGTGATTTCGGCGCCGAGGCCGCCGTTCTTCGGGGCCTCGTGGACGACCACCGCGCGGCCGGTCTTCTTGAACGACTCGACGATGGTCTCGCGGTCGAGCGGCGAGATGGTGCGGATGTCCACGACTTCGGCGTCGATGCCCTCGTCTTCGAGGTTCTCGACGGCCTCCAGCGTCGGGCGCGTCATCGCACCGAAGGTGAACACGGACACGTCCGTGCCCTCGCGGCGAACCGCGGCCTCGCCGATAGGGACCGTGTAGTCGTCTTCCGGGACTTCGCCGCGGAACGCCCGGTAGATGAGCTTCGGTTCCATGAAGATGACCGGGTCGGGGTCGCGGATGGCGGAGATGAGCAGTCCCTTCGTGTCGTACGGCGTCGAGGGGATGACGACCTTCAGGCCGGCCTCGTGCGCGTAGAACATCTCCTTGGACTCCGAGTGCGACTCGGGGGCGCGGATGCCGCCGCCGTAGGGCGCGCGGAGCACCATGGGGAGCGTGTAGCGGCCCCGGGTGCGGTTGCGGAACCGCGACATGTGGCTCACGATTTGGTCGAATCCGGGGTACATGAAGCCGGAGAACTGAATCTCGGGGACCGGCTTCAGCCCCATCGCGGCCATGCCGACGGCCGTGCCGATGATGCCGGACTCGGCCAGCGGCGTGTCGATGACGCGGTCGTCGCCGAACTCGTTCCAGAGGCCCTCGGTGGCCCGGAAGACGCCGCCGTTCTTGCCGACGTCTTCGCCCATGACGAGCACCTCGTCGTCGAGGTTCATCTCGGTGTAGAGACCGTCCCGTACCGCCTGCACGATGGTGAGGTTCTGACTGCTCATTCTCTGAGGAATCCTTCGTCGCCGAACTTCTCGCGGAGCGCCTCGAACTCCTCGTACTGCGCTTGAATCTCCGGGGTTCGCTCGGCGTATGCGTGGTTGAACATCTCGCTCGGGTCCGGACGCGGGTCGGACTCGGCCGCCTCGATGGCGTCGGCGACCCGCTGTTTCACGTCCGCCTCGATGGCGTCGACGCCCTCGTCGTCGATGCGGCCCGTCTCGCGGAGGAACGACTCCAGCCGCGGGATGGGGTCTTTCGCCTTCCACTTCTCGACTTCCTCGTCGTCGCGGTAGACGGTCGGGTCGTCGGCGGTCGTGTGCGCGCCGAAGCGGTACTGGACCGCCTCGATGAGCGTCGGCCGCCCCTCGCCCTCGGCGGGGTTCTTCGCCTTGTCGAGCGCCGCCTTCGTCACCGAGTAGACCGCGAGCGGGTCCATCCCGTCGACCTGCACGCCGTCGATGCCGTAGGCGGTCGCCTTCTGCGCCAGCGTCTCGGAGGCGGTCTGTCGCTCCCGCGGCACCGAGATGGCCCACTGGTTGTTGTTACAGAAGAAGACGTTCGGTGTGTCGAAGACGCCCGCGAAGTTCAGCCCCTCGTGGAAGTCACCCTCGGAGGTTGCGCCGTCGCCGAAGTAACAGATGACGGCCGTGTCGTCCTCGCCCTGAAGCTTCTTCGCCCACGCCGCGCCGGTCGCGTGGGGGATCTGCGAGGCGATGGGGACCGCGGGCGGAAAGAGGTTCACGTCCTCGGGCATCTCGTTGCCCTTCTCGTGGCCCATCCAGTACAGAAGCGTCTGCTTCAGCGGGAGGCCCCGGAGCAGCGACGCGCCGTGTTCGCGATAGCTCGGGACCATCCAGTCCTGTTCGTCGAGCGCGATTGCGCTGCCGATCTGTGCGCCTTCCTGTCCCGACAGCGGCGGATACGTCCCCATCCGCCCCTGTCGCTGGAGACTCACCGCCCGCGTGTCGAAGTGTCGGGCGAGACGCATGTACCGGTACATCTCGACGAGCGTCTCGTCGTCGATGTCGGGAACCTCGCCGACGACGGTCCCGTTCTCGTCGAGCACTCGTACCTGGTCCTGCGGGTCGCGCTGAAGCACGCTCACGGGAGAACCCTCCTGTTCATGGCAAAATCGACACCCGCCGGCGTTATATTGTTTTCGTATATAATTTACTTTGGCTCGGAATATTGCGGTTCGCGTCGTGCTATGTAAACTCACGCGAGGTAAAATTGGACATTTTCGCTTCTAAACGATTCTTCCTGACGTTCATTAGTGTGAACCCACACATCACCGAGAAATAATCGGAAATATCGACAGCATTGCAGGACTGTTTCGGGGCGGAACGGGGTCGGACCCGGTCGGTCGAGTCGCGCGGCATGGGGTGGCGCGCGACTTACTGTCCGGCGGCCGCGCGGGCGGCCTGTCGCGCCTCCTCGACGCTCGACCCCTCGCGGAGGAGCGCGTCCACGAACAGTTCACCGGCCTTGTACGACGACCGGACCATCGGGCCGGACGCGCAGTAGAGGAAGCCCAGTTCGTCTTCCGCGACGCGCCGCCACGTCTCGAAGGCGTCGGGGTGGACGTACTCGAACACGTCGAGGTGGCTCCGGGAGGGCTGGAGGTACTGACCGAAGGTGACGATGTCCACGTCGGCCTCGCGGAGGTCGGAGAGCGTCTGGTAGACCTCGTGGGCGTGCTCGCCGAGGCCGAGCATGACCGAGGTCTTCGTGTGGATGTCGGACTCGTCTGTCACCTGCTGGAGCACCGAAAGCGACTGCTCGTAGCCGGCGCGGCGGTCCCGAATCGGCCACTGGAGCCGCTCGACGGTCTCGATGTTGTGGGCGATGACGTCGGGGCCGGCGTCGATTATCTTCCGAACGTGCTCGGGTTCGCCCTGGAAGTCGGGAATCAGCACCTCGACGAGCACCTCGGGGTCGCGGCGCTTGATTTCGCGGATGGTCTCGGCGAAGTGGGCCGCGCCCTGGTCCGGCAGGTCGTCGCGGTCCACGGAGGTCAACACGACGTAGTCGAGACCGATTTCGGTCACCGCGTCGGCGACGTTCGCCGGTTCATCGGGGTCCAGTGGCTCCATCCCGCCGGTCGTCACGTCGCAGAAGTTACACCCGCGCGAGCACCGGTCACCCATGAGCATGAACGTGGCCGTCCCGGGGCCGTCGCGGCCGCTCCAACACTCTCCGAGATTCGGACAGTTCGCCTCCTCGCAGACGGTGTTGAGGTTCCGGTCCCGGAGCGTCGATTTGATATCGGTGAAACGCCGGCCCGATGGCGGTCGCATCTTCAACCAGTCTGGCTTCCGCCGCGTGCGCATAGGCAGTTCTTGCGAGGCGACGGGCAAAAACGTGAGGATTGGTCCGCCGTCTGTCGGGTTGCCGACGGAGCTACTCCCCGAGGCGACCGAAACCGCGTCGCCGTGACTTCGCCCAGCGCCAGTGCGCCCCGTGTTATCACGCCTTGTTCAGAATCGTTCAAACGAACACTACTATCTCGTAAAACGAAACGTTCGGACCGAATATATCACGGCTTTCCATCAAACAGCATGTACGACCGTGCTAGATATATCACTTAACTGAAAAACTTATATTCGAGTAAAGACTTCTGTCGAGTATGAACTGGAAACACCGCCGCAACATGACGAAGGCCGAATCGAAGAAGCACGAGGCCACCGCGGGGACGAACTGGTCGTTCATCGCCGCGCTCGCCGGCGCCGCGTAATCGGCCCGACGCCGAGGTCCCCGAATCCTCCCCCATTCCACCACACCACACCGCGTTCCGCTTGAACGCGCCACCAACCTCAGTCCCTCCGTTTTCCGCTCGTTCGACGCCGGCGAGCCACCGCGCCGGATGGAGAAACGCCTTTCCCCACGGACGACTCGGCTTCGTGTATGACGCTCGTCTTCGTCTCGTCCCCGACGCCAGCGCGCACCCGGAGGTGCGCCCAGTGAAAGTCGCCGAGGCGGTCCCCGAGTTCGCAGACGCCTTCGGGTTCGAGGAGTTCAACCGGATGCAGCGCGAGGCGCTGCCCGCCATCCTCGACACCGACCACAACGTCGTCGCCTCCGCGCCCACCGCCAGCGGGAAGACGGCGCTCGCCGAACTCGCCATCTGTCGGACCCTCCGCGACGAGGGGACGGCGCTTTTCATCGCGCCGCTCCGCGCGCTCACCACCGAGAAGGAAACGGAGTGGGAGCGCTTCGAGGACCTCGGCTACTCGGTGTACGTCGTCACCGGCGAGCGCGACCTGAACCCCCGCCGGGCCGCCCGCGCCGACATCCTCGTGATGACGCCCGAGAAGACCGACTCCGCGACCCGGAAACACGACTCGGCGCGCTACTCCTTCATCGAGGACGTGGACTGCGTCGTCATCGACGAGGTCCACCTGCTGGACTCCGAGACCCGTGGCGGCGTCCTCGAAGTCACCGTTTCGCGGATGCGCCGCATCTGCGACCCCCGAATCGTCGCGCTGTCCGCGACCATGCCCAACATCGACG
The DNA here is from genome assembly GCF_024136985.1 of Haloferax sp. AB510. Classification (NCBI taxonomy): domain Archaea; kingdom Methanobacteriati; phylum Methanobacteriota; class Halobacteria; order Halobacteriales; family Haloferacaceae; genus Haloferax; species Haloferax sp. AB510. The sequence goes on along the minus strand of NZ_JAMYJY010000133.1, from coordinate 3,408 downwards.
ACGTGGCGGCGTGGCTCGACGCGCCGGACGAGACGACCTTCGAGTTCGGCGACGACTACCGCCCCGTCGACCTCCACGCGGGCGTCAAGACCTACACCCACGGCGAGAACTCCTTCGCCGACAAGTACCGCCGCCTGTACCGGGCGTTCGACCTCGCGGAGCCGCACATCCGCGACGGCGGCCAGTCGCTCGTCTTCGTCTCCTCGCGGCAGGACGCCGTCCGCGCGGCCGCCAAGGCCCGCGACGAACTCGCGAAGCGTGACGTGCCAATCGGCGCGCGCGGCGACTACGACTTCCACAACGAGGCGAAAGAACTGAGCAACGACTCGCTCGCCAAGGGCGTCTTAGACGGCGTCGGCTTCCACCACGCCGGCCTCTCGCGGGACGACCGCGAGGCCGTCGAGGAGTGGTTCAAGGAGGGCAAGATTCAGCTCCTGTTTTCGACCTCCACGCTCGCGTGGGGCGTGAACCTCCCCGCCCGCTGCGTCGTCATCCGCGACACGAAACACCACGACCCGCTCGAAGGCGAGGTGGACATCTCGCCGCTCGACATCCTCCAGATGCTCGGCCGCGCGGGCCGCCCCGGCTACGACGACGTGGGCTACGGCTGGGTCGTCTGCGACCGCTCGGACCAGAACAAGTACCGCCGCCTGCTCCGCGAGGGCAAGGAAATCGAGTCCAGACTCGCCGAGGACCTCGACTCGCACCTCAACGCCGAAATCGCCATGGGGACCATCCGCGACCTCGACGACGTGCTGTCGTGGCTGGAGACGACGTTCTACTACCGCCGGGCGCAGTCGAACCCGGCGGCGTACGACTTCGAGGACCTCCGCGAGCGCGTCCGCGACGTGCTCGACCGCCTCGTCTCTCGCGGCTTCGTCGAGATGGACGACGATCTCTCCATCGACGCGACCCCGCTCGGGCGACTCACCTCGAAGTACTACCTCCGACTCGGGACCGCCTCGCGCTTCGCCGACCTCGCGGAACGGGACCGCATCACCGCCGACGACATCCTCGAAACCGTCGCGGGCGCGGCCGACTTCCGACAGGTGTCGGCGCGCCAGTCCGAGGTGGACGCCGTCGACTCGGTGCTGACGGGCGTTTCGACCACGCTCGAAGACGGCCCGAAGAAGGTGCTCGCCATCCTCCACGCCAGCATGGCGAACTCGACGCCGAGCGAACTCCGGAGCGACGCGTGGGTCATCAAGCAGAACGCGCTCCGACTGCTCTCGGCGCTCCGCGAGTTCCTCGACACCTTCGCGGACGCCCGCGCGGCCAACCTCGCAAAGCGCGTCGAGGCCCGCGTCGACAACGGCGTCAGCAGCGACGCCGCGGCGCTCACGGCCGTGGACGGCATCGGTCCCGGCCGCGCGCGAAAGCTCGCCACCGGCGGGCTCTCGACCCCGGCCGACGTGGTCGACGCCGGCGTGAAGGAACTCACTCGCGCGGGCCTCTCGCAGGGCGTCGCCGAGCGCGTCATCAAGAGCGCGAAGGACCTCCCCGCGCCCGACATCGACTGGGGCGACTTCCCCGAGTCGGTCGCCCGCGGCGAGAGCGACATGCACGACATCCGCGTGCGAAACGACGGCGGCGGCGGCTCAGTCGGTATCCGCGTCACCGTCAACGACGTGGAGATGTCTGCGAAGACGTGCTACCTCTCCGACGAGGTGGCGGTCCCCGTGGGCGTCTTCGGCGCGACGGACGACGAACTGGAGTTCGTCGTGGAAGTCACGTTCCCCGACCTGCCGCTGCTCCCGATTCGGGAGTCGCGGACGGTCCGGGTCGAATAACGGAAAAGACGCGGGCAGCCGATTTCTGGCCGCTTTTCGCCTACTCCTCGCCGAGCAACGCCGCCCGCAACTCCGCCGGCCCGTTCACGATTTCGTCCGCCCGCGAGAGGTCGAGGTCGGCGTTCTGCCCGCCGCGGTAGGCGATGGTGTACGCACCGGACCGGACGGCCGCTTCGATGCCGTTTATCGAGTCCTCGATGACGACGCACTCCTCGGGGGCGACGCCGAACTCGGCCGCGGCGTGCTCGTAGATGTGTGGCTCGGGCTTTCCCGGTTTGTCGATGTCGTCGGCCGAGAGCACGAGGTCGAGCGGGTCGAGGTCGAACCGCTCGCGGACGGTCGAAATCCAGTCCTGCGGGGCCGACGAGACGATTGCCACCTTCTTGCCCGCCGCGCGGAGGTCTGAAAACAGCTCCTCCGCGCCGTCCATCAGGACGACCTTCTCGCCGTAGACGCTCTCTGAGTTCTCGTGGTACGCCGCGATGAACTCTTCTTTCGTGACGGTCGTTCCGTACTCCGCGTCGAGGTAGTCGTATATCTCGCGGAAGTTCATCCCCGTTATCTCCTCGTGGTCGGGGTCGCCGGACTCGATAGCGTCGGCGAACACCCACTCGTCCTCGAAGGCGTGCCAGTACTGCTCGGAATCGACCAACACTCCGTCCATGTCGAACAGCACGACGTTCGCGTCCATGGTTCGCCCTCGGCCGCGGCCGACCAAAGAGCTTCGTGCCGCGGCATGGCTGATGAACCCCCGTACGAAGGTTCAAATCGGAACCGGCGACCACCCCGGCTCATGGATTCGATACGCGTCTTCGCCGGCGACTGCACCGTCAGCTTCGAGGGCTCCCGCGACCGCACCCAGCGCGGGCGGGTCGTCGTCGTCGCCAAGCCCGACCGTACCGTCCTCGTCCACGACGCCGGGGGCTACCAGCCCGTCGCGTGGCTGACCCGAGCCGACTCGCTGACCGTCGAGTCCGGACCGGGGTCGTTCGGCCTCGTGGCCCGCGCCGGCGACCAGACGCTCACGGTCGAGTCGAACGACGTGACCGGCCGCGCCGAGTACCCCGCCAGCGACGCGGGCGTCCCGGTCGGTTCACATCCCGACACCGGCGACCCGCTCGTCAGGACCAACGGGTCCGTCGTCGCTCTCGACTCGGGAACCGAGTACCGCCTGCCGGCGGGCGCGACCGTCCTCGACGAGACCTGTCGCGACTGCGGCCTGCCGCTGATGCGCGTCGAGCGCGGCGCGCCGTTCGAGGTGTGCATCGACCGCCGGTGCGACCCGCTGGACGACCACGTGAAAGCCCGGTTCGACGGCGAGTGGTCGTGTCCGGACTGCGGGTCGCCCCTCCGAATCATCCGGCGGGGCGGCCGCCTGCTCGCCGGCTGTGACGCCTATCCCGAGTGCGAGACGGCGTTTTCCCTCCCCGCGGGCGTCGTCGGCGACGACTGCGACTGCGGTCTGCCGATGTTCGAGACGAGTCGCGGTCGGCGGTGTCTCGACTCGACCTGCGAGGGCCGATGAGCCGCGACGACCCGCGGCGGCACCGAGGCGAGGTCCCTCGGAGCCGGAACGAAGGGCGGCGGGCGTGGCCCCGTCGCTGGCGACACGGCCGGC
>NZ_JAMYJY010000132.1:0-8878 GCF_024136985.1 Haloferax sp. AB510 | reverse complement strand
CGGCCGACCACCCCGCCGCCGACCGCCCGGCGACCGCCACGGTCGGCGACCGCTACTGCGGCAACTGCACGTACTTCGAGTACGTCCGCACCTCCGACGGACTCAAGCCCTACTGCGCGGCCCACGACGAGATGATGCAGGACATGGAAGCCTGCGACGAGTGGTTCCCGCGCCGCCGCGAGTAGTCCCGCCAGCGAACCGGCAACCGCCGGCATACCGCCGACCGTTACTGTTCTCCGCCGTTCAATCTCACGTCCACGTCGCGCCAGTGACTCCCGCGCCAGAACACCTGCCCGCAGTCGCGACACCGCCACAGCGCCGTCTCAGCGGGACTCGGCGCGTAGTCGGGAACCGACTCGTCGCGGCCGACCGCCTCCACGCGGCCGTTACAGACGCCACATCGCGACGGTTCCTCGTCCAACGAGACCGCGAACCCGACTGATTCGAGTTCGCGGAGTTGCGCGATTGGCTCCCGTTCGGTGAGGAGGACACTCCGCGAGGCTCGCTCGGCCAGTCGCACGTCGCGGGTGAGAAGGACGCGCCCCTCGGCGTCCGCCCGCGCGAGCAGGCTGTCGTCGCCGGGGTCGGTTCGGGGGTCGTGGTTACCTTCAGAATCACCCGCCTCGTCCTCGCTGTCGAGCACGTATTCGGCGTCGTAGCCGCACATCCGCAGGTACGTGGCGAGTTTGCCGAGCATCACGTCCACGAGGAGCGCGGTGTCGCCGGGTGCGGCGCGGTCGACGCCCGAGGCGACCGTGCCGGGGTGGTCGGCCCCAACGTCGTCGGTCACGCGAGGAAGTCGGACAGTTCCTCGACCGACCGCGCGTTCAGCACGTCCGCGGTCTCGACCCAGCCGCGGCGGGCCGTGTGGACCCCGTAGCGGGCGTGGTCGAGTTCGGCCGGTCGGTGGGCGTCAGTGTCGATGACGACCGTCGCGCCCGCCTCGACGGCGATTTTGAGCGCCTCACCGTTCAGGTCGAGGCGGTACGGGCTGGCGTTGAGTTCGAGCGCGACACCGTGTTCGACGGCGCCTCGGCGAGTCGCTCGTAGTCGAGGGGCAGGCCGGGCCGCTGGTTGATGAGTCGGCCGGTCGGGTGGCCGAGGATGTTCACCGCGGGGTGTTCCATCGCGGTGACGAGTCGCTCGGTCGCCGTCTCGCGGTCCTGGTCGAGCGCGCTGTGAGGCGAGGCCACCACCACGTCGAGTTGGTCGAGCACGTCGTCGGCGACGGAGATGCCGCCCTCGGCGTCGATGTTGGCCTCGACGCCGGTGAACACCGCGATGTCGGCGTCTTCGCCGACTGCGCGGACCTCGTCAATCTGGTCGAGCAGGTCGTCGTCCTCGACGCCGACGCCGCCGACCATGCCGGGGCCGGTGGCGTGGTCGGTGACGGCGTGGTAGTCGTAGCCGCGCTCCGCGGCGGCCGCGACCATCTCGGCGATGCTGTTGTCGCCGTCGGACCAGTCAGTGTGGGTGTGGAGGTCGCCCCGGAGGTCGCCCTCCGCGAGGAGATCTGGCAGGTCGCCGTCGGCGGCGCGCTCGATTTCGCCGGTGTCCTCGCGCATCTCCGGCGGGACGAGCGGGAGGTCGAGCGCGGCGTACATCGACTCCTCGGTGTCGCCGGCGACGCGGGTTCCGGCCCGCGGGCCGTCGTCGGGGTCGTCCACGTCCGAGACGTCGAACATCCCGTACTCGTTCATCTTGAGGCCGCGGTCGATGGCGATGTTGCGGAGGTGGACGTTGTGGTCCTTGCTCCCGGTGAAATACTGGAGCGCCGCGCCGTACTCCGCGGGGGCGACGACGCGGAGGTCGACCCGCATCCCGTTCACCCGGACGCTCGCCTTCTGCTCGCCCGCCTCGATGGTGTCGCCGACGAGGTCCCACGCGAGGAAGCGGTCGATGACCGCCGCGGCGTCGGCGCTCTCGGCGAGCACGTCGATGTCGCCGACCGTCTCGCGCCACCGCCGCATCGACCCCGCGGGTTCGACCCTGCCGACGGCGTCGTGGTCGCCGAGGTACGCGAGCAGGTCGTCGGCGACGGGTCGCGCCTTTCCGAGCAGTTCGCGACCGGTCGCCTCGCGGGCGAACTCGATGCCGTCGAGGATGTTCGCCTCCGTCTTCGCGCCGAACCCCTTGACCTCCTGTATCTTTCCGTCGCGGGCGGCCGCTTCGAGGTCGTCGAGGTCGGCGACGCCGAGCGCCTCGTACAGTTTGCCGACCGTCTTCGGGCCGACGCCCTCGACGCTCGTCAGGCCGGCCATGTCAACCGGCAACTCCTCGCGGAGTTCCTCCAACTCCTCGATGCGGCCGGTCTCGACGTACTCGACGATTTTCGAGGCGATGGCGTCGCCGACGCGGTCGATTTCCTGCACCGCGTCTTCGCCCTCCGCGGCGAGTTCCTCGACGGGTTTCGGATACTCGCGGACGTTCTCGGCGGCCCGGCGGTAGCTCGACGGCTTGTAGGCCACGTCTTTCGCCTCCAGCAGGTCGGCGAACTCCTCCAGCAGGCTCGCTATCTCGTCGTTTCGGCTCATCGGCCCCCTCGCTTACTCTTGCCGCCGTCGCGACCCAGCGCCTTCTTCAGGAAGCTCATCCAGCGCTTCTGGTCCGCGGCGTTCTGGCGGTGTTCTTCCTGTTCGAGGTCGACCGGCCGAAGCTGTTCGAGGGCGTTCAGCGCCCGGTCGATGCCGACGATGTCCTCGGCCAGTCGCCGCCCCTCGTCGTAGCTCACCTCGTTGTCCTCGATTCGCTGGAGCCGTTCGAGGCGCTCGCGGCGGAGGTTCCGCTTCGCTTGGTCGACGCGTTCTCGCTCCCCCGACGGGATGGTGTCGCGGCGCTTTATCTCGAAGACGAACTCCCTGAGGTCTATCTCCTCGCCTTGGACCTCGATGCGATCGGGAATCTGCGTGCCGACGGTCGCACCCTCCCGATTGACGCGCTCCAAGAGCTGTTTACGCTCGAACTCCTTCACGTCCGGTCGTTGTCCCGCGCGGCACTTCGCTCCTTCGCCCGGTCCGGCTCAACTCTCTCGATCCGCTGAGCGTCCTGCCGAGAAACAGGTCCGAAACCCCCGAATAACGGTTATTCTCTCGGCCGTCGTACTCTCTTCTGAACCATGTCAATTGACACCAATCCACATAATAGTGCCGACGCCCCGGACGCCGCCGGCGACTCGCCGGCTGCGTTCGTTCAGGCCCGGCTGTACGCGTTCTACCTGCTCACGGTCGTGACGCTCGGGATGGCGGCCGTCTTCGTCAGCGAACTGCTTTCGTTCGCCATCGTCGGCTGGGGCGCGGGCGGCGACGTGCTCGCCGAGCACCGCCTGCACCTGATGGTCATCGCGGCGAACGTCTGGATAATCATCCTCGGCGTCGCGAGCCAACTGTACCGCCCGCTGAAGCGCGTCGCGCTCATGCAGGTCGCCTTCGCGGTGACGACGCTCGTGCTCGTCGGAACCATCGTCGGCGGCGGGCCGGTCGAGGAGGTCATCCCCTTCTTCGTGCTCACCGGGCTCATGGTGCTGTTCCACCCCGCGGGCCGCGATATCGTCTCGGTCGGCGACGACTACAGCCCGGCGCTCCTCGGCCTCGTCGCGGTCGCGGCGCTCCCGGTGCTCGCGTTCGCGATCAACCAGTTCGGTCTGCAGGCGACCGGCGACATTCACGCCGTCGCCGGCCACTACATGGAGATGACGACGATGGCAATCGGGCTGTTGCTGCTCGGCCTCGTTTCGTCCGCCGGCGCGCCCGGCCACCGCTTCGTCGCGTGGCTGACCGGCGGCCTCGCCGTCTACTTCGGCGCGGTCTCGCTCGCGTTCCCGACGCAGGTGTCCAGCGTGGGGATGATGTGGGCGGTCGCGCTCGTCGCGTGGGGGCTGGCGTTCGTCGTCGCGAGCGAGCTTCGGGTCAGCGGCCGGACCGCTGTCGCCCAGGAGCGCCCGTTCTCGATGCCCGGGCAGCCGCGGGCCTAGGCTTTCCGCGAACGGTCCCGCACGCGCACCGCCGACCGGACGAGATAGCCTGATTCGCGTCTGACACGTCGACGGTGGCGTCACCGGCCGCTCTCGCCCGGAGAGATTCGCCGCTTTCTCCGACAGCGGCCCCGTATCCGTCGTCTCTCGTCGCAAACTCCGGCGGAGAGACGAACCTTCTTATGGTTCTCTTGGATACCGTGAGGTATGGGTTTGTTCGACCGACTCCGCGGCAAAGACCACCCCCGCGTCGCCTTCATCGGCATCGACGGGGTCCCGTTCACTCTCCTCTCTGAGCATCCCGACGAGTTCCCCAACTTCGCGGCGCTGGCCGACGCGGGCTCGGCGGGCGACATCGACAGCATCGTCCCGCCCGAGTCCTCGGCGTGTTGGCCGGCGCTCACGACCGGCGTCAACCCCGGCGAGACCGGCGTCTACGGCTTCCAAGACCGCGAGGTCGGCTCCTACGACACCTACGTCCCGATGGGTCGGGACGTACAGGCCACCCGCGTCTGGGACCGCGTCACCGATGCCGGCCGCAAGGCCACCGTCATGAACGTCCCCGTGACGTTCCCGCCTCAGCGCAACGTCCAGCGCATGGTCTCCGGTTTCCTCTCGCCCGGCGTCGACAAGGCCGCCTACCCCGACGACTTCCGCGACGCGCTCACCGAGATGAACTACAAAATCGACGTGAACGCGAAACTCGGTCACGACGACGACAAGACCGCGTTCATGGAGGACGCCCGTAAGACGCTCGACCGGCGCTACGAGGCGTTCGAGCGCTACATCGACCAGGACGACTGGGACCTCTTTTTCGGCGTCTTCATGACGACCGACCGCGTCAACCACTTCCTGTTCAAGGACTACGAGCGCGACGGGAAGAACAAGGACGCCTTCATGGAGTTCTACCGCACCGTCGACGACTACCTCGGTCGCATCCGCGACGCCCTTCCCGAGGACGTGACGCTCATCGTCGCGTCCGACCACGGCTTCACCTCGCTCGACTACGAGGTCCACTGCAACACGTGGCTCGAGGAAAACGGCTGGCTCTCCTACGAGGACGACGACCACGACTCGCTTTCGGATATCGACGAGGACTCGAAGGCGTACTCGCTCATCCCCGGCCGGTTCTTCATCAACCTCGAAGGGCGCGAGCCCCGCGGGTCGGTCCCGCAATCCGAGTACGAGGACGTCCGCGACGAACTCAAGGCCGAACTCGAAGCGCTCGAAGGGCCCGACGGCAACAAGGTCGCAGACCGCGTCGTCGTCAAGGAAGACGCCTTCCGCGGCGACCACGACGACATCGCCCCCGACCTCGTCGTCATCCCGAACCACGGCTTCGACCTGAAGTCCGGGTTCAAGGGCCACGACGACGTGTTCGGCGTCGGCCCCCGCAACGGCATGCACTCGTTCGACAACGCGACGCTCTACGTCGACGACCCCGGCGCGGTCATCGAGGACGCCGACCTCTACGATATCGCACCGACCATCCTCGACCTCATGGACATCGAGTACAGCCGCACCGAACTCGACGGCGCGAGCCTCATCCAGCAGTAAGCGACCGCTTCGGGTTCCGGATTCGTTTTTTCGCAGTCGCTCGCGGCGATTCGCGGTTTACTGCCGGACTGCGCTCCGCACGTCCCGTTCCAGTCGGTCCGCGTGGGCCAGTCGCATCTCTCGCGCCTCCGCGGCCGTGACCGTCTCGCGGCCGTCTATCTCGTGCGACACCGGGCTGTAGGCATCCACGTCGAAGCCCATCCGGTCGAGGTACGACCGCACCGCCTCGGAGTCGAGTCCGTCTTCGATGGCGGCGTTGACGTAGCCGAGAACCGCGTCGAACTCGGGAAGGACGACCTGGTCGTCCGCCACGCGCCCCCTGTCACCCTCGATTCTGAGTTCCGCGTCGTCGAGGCGGTTCACCACGTCCGCGACGCTGTTCGCCAGCCTGAGCACGTCGCTCGGGAGGCCGCAGTCGGGCGAGCGCCACTCGACCGTGCCGAACTCGGCTCTGAGTTGCACCGGCGTCCAGATTGCGCTCTCGGGGTCGAAGTTCGCCTCGATGGTCGCCCGGTCGACGCCCTCCTCCTCGGCGCGCACGAGGAACTCCTCGAACCGGCGTTCGAGACGGCGCGACCACTCCCGCGTGTCGTCGGCGTAGCGCCACAGCCGACCCTGATGCGGCACGTCGTCGTAGGTCATCCGCCGGTACAGCTTCGACCGCGCGCCCGCCGCCAGCCGCTTTCCGTCGTAGTACGGCGAGGAGTTCACGAGCGCCAGCGCGGGGTCCAGCGCCACGAGCGCGTTGTACTGGTCGATTTCGCGGCCGGGCCGCTGTTCGACGTGGACGTGCGTCCCCACGCAGTGCCGCGCGTACTGGAAGTCCGACCCGACGACGCGGTTCTGGATGCGGGTCCGGTCGCTCCGGCGCTCCGTCACCGCCTCGACACTCACCGGCGTGGCGAGCGGGACGAGTCGCTTTCCGACCTCCTCGGCCCGCGAGAGCACGTCGCCGAGTCGTTCGTACAACTCCGCGCGCAACTCGGCCCCCGAGTCACACGGCGTCGTCTTCACCTCCAACACGGGCTCGACGAACTCCCGTTCGGCCCCCGGCGAGGCGTCGAGCAGGTCGTCCGGGTCGCTGAACGACCCGTCGTCCTCGACGACCCAGTACTCGACTTCGATACTTCGCCGGAGCGGGTCAGTCGATTCAGACATGATGACTCCGGTGGCGTGCCGAGTCGAGTCTCACACGTATCGTTTCGTCCCACCCTCCTCCAGTTATTGTTAACACATAGCACGGATTGGCGGCATGACGGAAAAATCATTCGCAGATTGAGGAGGAGACCGCCATTCGGTGGACGAACGTCTTGAAAACGTGAGATTATGTGGTCGTTAGTCGCGTCAGTGGCGGCCGGTCGCTATCACAGCAGGTCATCGAGGTCGTCGTTGTGCCACATCTCTTTGGGGTCCTCTCGTTTCTCGGTCTTGGCCTGGTCGATGGCCTCGCGGGCGCGTTCCATGAACGACTCGACCCGCTCGGAGCGCTCGACGCCGCCGAGGAGGACGAGCGACGCGAGACGGCCGCTCTCCAGCGGGAAGTCGCCGCCGCGGACCTGCAGACTGCCGGTCTCCTCTTCGACCCAGCGGCGCGCTCGCTCGACGCCCTTCCGCGGGATGGTGTCGGGTTCGCCGGCGGCGATGACGAGCGCGGAGTCCGCGTCGCTCGCGTCCGGCAGGCTCGTTCCCGTCAGGACGGCGCGGCGGGTCGTGCTCATGATGGTGTTGATGTTGTCCTCGGCGTCCGGGGAGGCCTCGGCGCTCGCGTAGCCGAGCGCGGCGATGCCCCCGGAACGGAGGGTGTTAATGACTTCGGAGGTGTCGACGACGCTCTCGCCGACGCCCTCGGTCGCCTCACCGGCCGCCAAGAGCAGACCGACGCGCCGGGCGATGGCCTCGTTGATGGCGTCGTAGCCCTCGCTCATCGACTCGCCGGACGATCGGAAGGCGTCGTTGTCGACGAGGAGGACAGCGTCGGACTCGCGGGCGATGGTCTTGAGCGACCGACCGGCGTTCACCTGATACATCGCCCCCTCGTCCTGTCCGGGCAGGACTCCGAGGACGTACACCGGCACGTCGTAGACGCGGCGAAGCGCCTTCGCGAGGACGGGCGCGCCGCCGGAACCCGAGCCGCCGCCGAGCCCGGCGACGACGAAAATCGATTCCGCTTCGGCCGTGACGCGGCCGTCGAGGGCGGACATGATCTCGGTCTGGTCCGACTCCATGACCTCGGCTCCGAGCTCGTTGTCGCCGCCGACGCCGTGACCGTTGACGCGGTCTTGGCCGATGAGGACGGTCTCGACAGGAAGCGGCTGGAGGTCCGCTTTTGCGGTGTTCACCGCGACGGCGTCGAGTACCGCGCCGAACCCCATCTCTCGATCGAACGACTGGAGAGCGGTGGTGAGCTTCCCACCCGCTTGCCCCACACCAATCAGGACGGTTTTCATACCACAATCCACTCCGTCGCTCGTCTTGAACGTTCCCCACGGGCGAACTGTTCGACCGCTCGGGTCGTGGTCGGCTCCGACCGCGCCGGAGCTTTATATCAGATGACGGGACCAGGCCGCCACATGACGACCGACCCAGTCCACTTCGACGCTAACGGTGACACAGACACCGGAACACCCGCTTCCCGCGGACCGGTCGCGGCGGACCACACCGCCGACCACACTGCCGACCTCGCCGCGCGGCTCGACGCGGTCGAGCGAACCCTCACCGACGGCGACGCCGACTTCTCGTCGCTGGCGGACCTCGCGGCCGTCGAGCGCCGGGTCTCCGAACTCGAATCGTCGGTCGAGTCGCTCACCGAGCGCCTCGACGAGATGGACGCCGCGACGCAGGCGATGCGCGGCTACCTCGGCGGCGTCCGCGCGGTCAACGAGGACGTCGAGCGACGGGCGAACGCCGCACTCGCCAAGGCCGAATCGCTCGAAGCGGAACTCGTCGACGAGACGGCGTCTCCCACACCCTCTCGGTCGGCCAACGCGCTCGCCGCGGAGGCGGCGTCCCACGCCGAACGACCCACCGAGGGGCGCGGCGGTACTCCTAGGCGCGAATCCGACATTCACGCCGCCGACTCTCGCGACGACTCCGCAGACCGCGGACTGGCCGCCCGTCTCCGCGACGCGCTGTGATTCGCGTCGTTCTGACGTGTCTCCTCGCGGTTGCTATCGCCGGCGTCGTCTTCCCGGCGGCCGACGCCGCGAGAGCGGACGCGACGACCGTCACAATCGGCTCGATGGCCGACGACATCGCGCACGCCGCGACGGCGCTCGCGGCCGCGGAAGACCCGACACCCGCCGGTGTGGCGGGTGCGTGCCGTCACGTCGTCCTCGACGTTCCCGCCGGTTC
>NZ_JAMYJY010000131.1:0-8958 GCF_024136985.1 Haloferax sp. AB510 | reverse complement strand
CGAGGCGACCCTCGCGGTCGACGCCGAGACGACGCCCGGCGAGAGCCGGAACGTCGAGGGGCGCGTCGGCCCCGACACCGACCGCGAGCTCGTCCTCTGTGCCCACTTCGACGCCCACGACATCGCCGAGGGCGCGCTCGACAACGGCTGTGGCATCGCGGTCGTCGTCACCGCGGCGCGACTGCTCGCCGAGATGGACCTCGACCTCGGGGTCCGCGTCGTCGGCGTCGGTGCGGAGGAACTCGGGCTGACCGGCTCCGAACATCTCGCCGACCGCCTCGACCTCGACCGCGTCGCCGCCGTCGTCAACGTCGACGGCGCGGGGCGGTTCCGCGACCTCGTCGCCCACAGCCACACCTCGGAGGCGACCGCCGAGGTGGCGACCCGTGTCGGCAACGAGACGCGCCACCCGGTCGAAATCGAACCGGAACCGCACCCGTTCAGCGATCAATGGCCGTTCGTCCGCGCCGGCGTCCCGGCGCTTCAGCTCAGGAGCGAAAGCGGCGAGCGCGGCCGCGGCTGGGGTCACACCCACGCCGACACCCGCGACAAGGTCGACGACAGAAACGTCCGCGAACACGGGATGCTCACTGCACTTATCGTCCGCGACCTCGCCGCGGCCGCCGCCGACGGGGAGGTGCCGCGGCTCGACGACGACGACCTCGCCGCGGCGTTCCGCGACGCCGACTTCGAGACGGGGATGAAGGCGGCGGGTATCTGGCCCGACGGCTGGGAGTGAGTTCGGCGGTCAGTCGCGCGCGGAGGGGTCGGCACCGTCGCCGCGGTTGTCATCTGAGTCGTCGCGGTTCTCCTCGCTGTCGGTGACTTCGACCGTCAGGTCAGCTTGCGACAGCGCGCTTTCAGTCGCGGCCTCGACGACCATTCCGGCCCCGATGACGACGTAGTACATCCCGTAGACGAACGTCGGGACGGCGACGAGGAGGTAGAGTGCGAGGCCGGCGATGCCAGTCATGCTGGCGAGGAAGCCGCCGACGGCGTTGCCGACGCCGATGATAAACAGGCCGAAGACGATGCGGAGGGTGGCATCCCACGCGGCGGACCGGTCCATGCGTGAGCCGACGGCGAGCCGCGTGATGTGTCTACTGGTCGATACGCGGCGCGGGGGTGCGGCACGGGCCCGCGGTGAGGTTTGCGTGGTCGTTCTCCCGCGCGTCAGCACACCGCGAGCAGCTCGTCAAGCGAGTCGAGTTCGTAGGTCGGCTCGGCGGCCAGCTGGTAGCCGTCGCGGTGGGGTCGACGGATGAACGCCGAGTCGATGCCAGCGCGGTCGGCCGCGACCACGTCGACGTTGCTGTCGCCGACGTAGAGCGCCGAGTCGACGCCGAGTTCGCCCATCGCGCGCTCGATGTAGTGCGGGTCTGGCTTCTTCACCCGCGCGCCTTCGACCGTCGGGTCGCGGCCGTAGGCCACCTCGAAGCGGTCGTCGATGTCGAACACGTCGAGGATGTGTTCGATGGTCGCGTGCTGGTTGTTGCTCACGACCGCCAGCGGGTGGTCGATATCTTCGAGGGCGGTTACGTCGTCGTACAGCGGTTTCGTCCCGTTTTCCAGACACGCCCGCTGGGTCGCCGCGGCGTGACTCTCGTGGTGCGACCAGAAGTCGTCGACCGGTACGTCGTGGACCGCGCAGATGCGGCGCAGGCGCGTGAGGCCGCCGTTGATGACGCCGTCGACCGTCTCGGTCGTCGGTTCGACGTCGAACTCGGCGAACGCTCGTCTGACCGCCTCCCGCTGGACTTCGAGCAGCGTCGGCTTCGTCAGCACGCCGTCGTTGTCGAAGATGACAGCGTCGTAGCACATGGTCGGCGATTCGCACCCGAACCAGGATAACGTTGCTATGTGCGACCCCAACCGCTCCGGAGGGCTATTGACTCCTCCCGCGTCCGTCAACTGCTGTCCTCGCCGACGCCGCTGCTTCTGGCGTCGTCCGCCCGCTCGACCCCGTCGCGGATGCGCGAGCCGACGCGCCAGCCGATGCGGTCTGCGAGGGCCCGTTCGCCGAAAGCCGCGGCAGTACTCTCGGCGGCCATCGAGTCCACGTCGAACTCGACGTTCGGGTAGTCGACCGCCGTGAGAAGCAGGGGCGTCGGCGGCGCGGGCGGGACGCCCTCGGGACCGTCGAGGTGGTCGGGGCCGAGCACGTCGTCCACCTTCGACGGCGGGGCCGCGCCCGACCCGACGGCGCGGACGAGCGAGACGAGTCGGCGGACGAGTTCGCGGGCGAAGCCGCCGGCCTCGACGCGCACGAGGAGGAAGTCGCCGTCGCGGGTCAGGTCGCCGTCGATGGCCCGGACCGTTCCGTGGTCGTCGGGCGTGAGGTTGTGGAAGTCGTGTTCGCCGCGGCAGGCGTCGAAGGCGTCTCGCGCCCGGCCGTCGTCGAATCCGTCGCTCGGGGCGTGGAGATCGTAGACGTACTCGCGGCGGGTCGGCCGGTGCCGGGGCGTTGGAAGTCGCCCGGGGGCGTCGGCGGCGGCCCACGCCCGGACCGTGCCCGGTAGCTCCGAGTTCAGCGCCCGCGGCGTACACCAGTCGGGACAGTCGAAGGCGACGGTCTGTGCGAGCGCGGAGACGCCCGCGTCGGTCCGCCCGGCGGCGGCGTAGTCGGTCGGTTCCTCGTCGTCGTCGCAGACGCCGAGCGCGCGGCAGGCGTCGAAGAGGGCGTCCTCGACGGTCGGCACGTCCGGCTGTCGCTGGAACCCGTTGTATGGGCGTCCGTCGTAGGCGACGCGGAAGGCGCGCATGTCGGGTGATTTTCCGGCGGACTACTTAACCGACTCCACCCGGTTCGACGACCCCGACTGTCCTGTCGTCTCCACACCGTCGCTGTGACTACACGTCCGCGTCCAGTGACTGTTCGTCTTCGACCGGGGAGTCCTCGCTTCGGATGGTGAGCACCGGCACGTCGGCCATCCGGAGCACGCGTTCGGTGACGCTCCCGAGTAGGTAGCGCTCGATGCCCCGGCGGCCGTGGGTGCCCATCACGATGAGGTCCGCGTCGACCTCCTCGGCGTACCGGAGAATTGCCCGGTGCGGCGAGCCGTGTTCGACGGCCGTGACGACTTCGAGGCCGTCCGCCTCGGCCGCCTCGACAGCCTCGGAGACGATCCGCTCGCCTTCCTCCTCGTAGGCGCGGACGAGGCCGCCGGCGTCGAGTTGGGTCGCGTGGAGGACGCGCTCGTCGACGACGTAGAGGGCATAGAGCGTCGCGTCCGTCGTCGCGGCGAGGTCGATGGCGCGGTCGAGCGCCTCGTCGGCGGGGGCGCTGCCGTCGAGCGGGACGAGAATCCTGTCGTACATGTCACTCGTCTGTACGACGGGCGGGAACAAAAGGGCGCGCGCCGGTATCGGGGCGCGGGAATCGCAGGGTTGGTCGACCGGCGCGAGAGCGGAGTTTGCCGGCACAGGCGCAGGGTCTGCCGGCGCGACCCGCGGGTCAGCCTACTCGTAGTCCTCGTAGGTCGGCGCGTCGCGGTCGCCGGGGAAGTCGTCGACGGGGACGGTGGTCTGGTCGCCGCTCGCCATGTCCTTGACCGTCACCTCGCCGTTTTCGAGGTCGCGCTCGCCGACGATGACGACCGTGTCGGCGTTGACCGAGTCGGCGTAGGACATCTGCGCGCCGAAGCTCCGGTCGGACACGTCGGCCTCGACGACGTTACCCGCCTCGCGGAGGTCGCGGGCGATGTCGGAGGCGACGGCGCGGGTGTCGCCGACGGTGAGGAGGTAGTAGTCGGTCGCCAGTTCCTCCTCGGGCCAGACGCCGGCGCGCTGGCAGAGCAGTTGGAGCGTCGCGCCGCCGATACCGACGCCGACGGCGGGGGTGGGCTGGCCGCCGAACGACTCGATGAGGTCGTCGTAGCGGCCGCCGCCGAACGTCGCCCGCGACACGTCGCCCGTGGAGTCGAAGCACTCGAAGACGACGCCGGTGTAGTAGTCCAGTCCGCGGGCGGTCGTCAGCGACACCTCGCAGAACTCGCCCGCGCCGAAGTCGTCGGCGGCGGCGAGGACGTTCCGGAGGTTCTCGACCGCGGCCTCGACGTTGTCGCCGCCGAACTCGGCGATTTCGTCGAGGTCGCCGCGCTCGATGAGGTCGGCGAACTCGCCGGCTTGGTCGTACGAGAGGCCGGCGTCCGAGAGCAGGCCGAGGTACTCCTCGCGTTCGACCTTCTCGGACTTGTCGACCGCGCGGACCGCGTCGGTCACGTCCACGTCGGCGTCGAACGACCGGAGCAGGCCGCCGAGGATGTCGCGGTGGGAGACGCGGAACTCGAAGTCGTCGGCCGTGAGGCCGAGGTCGGTCAGCGCGTCGGCGCAGAAGGCCAGAATCTCGGCGTCGGCCTCCGGTTCCGAGGAGCCGAAGATGTCGGCGTTGGTCTGGTAGAACTCGCGGAAGCGACCCTGCTGGACCTGCTCGTAGCGCCAGAAGGGCCGGGTCGAGACCCACTTGATGGGCTTCGACAGCGCCTGTTGCTTGGCGACGACCATCCGGGCGACCGTCGGCGTCAGTTCGGGCGTGAGGGTGACCTCGCGGCCGCCCTTGTCCTCGAAGGCGTACAGCTCCTCGACGATTTCCTCGCCGGACTTGTCGACGTACATCTGGGTCCGTTCGAGGTGGGGCGTCCCGATTTCGCGGAAGCCGTAGCGGGCGGCGGCGGTCTCGACGGTGTCGACGACCTCGCGCCGGGCCGACATCTCGCCGGGATAGAAGTCACGAAATCCCTTGAGTCGGTCGTACATGCGCGTTGGTTGGCGAAGGTCGCGCTTGAAACCTGTTGTTCGGGTCGACGGGCGCTCGTCGGTTTGCTGTCGGTTCGCCCTCAGTTCGTCGTCGAGTCGCCGGTGCGGCGCGGTTCGTCGGCGTCGCGGACGGTTAGCCGACCAGCGCCGCGAGCGCCGAGAGGTCGCCGAGGGCGATGAGCGAGACGCCCGCGACGGCGAGGACGGCCGCGGCGAGGCGGAGCCCGAACTGTGACTCCTTGAGGACGACCCCGCCGAGGACGACGGCGACGATGGCCTGCGTGTTGACGATTGGCGAGGCGATGCTCGCCGGTACCATCCCGAAGGCGGTCGAGGTGACGTGCTCGCCGACGGCGACGAGCGCGCCGGCCGCGACGAACTTCGGAACGTCGCCGCGAACGCTCGTCCAGTTGCGGGCCGCGACGGGCAGGACCGCGAGCGCCGCGCCGGTGAACAGCACCGGGACGAACACGCTCGTCGGGATGCCGAGTTCCTGCAGGGCGACGCGCTTTCCCACGTCGCTGGCGGCGTAACAGGCCGCGCTCGCCAGCGCGAGTTGGGCGGGCCGCGAGCGGACCGCGCGCCGCAGCGGGTCGAGGAACGCCCCGCCCTCGTAGTTCGCGACGTAGACGGCGACGGTGGCAACCGCGACGCCGAGGACTTGTAACCCGGTCAGAAACTGGTTCAGAAACAGGATTTCGATGGGAAGGACGAACACCGGGACGAGCTTGTTGATGGGCGCGACGTAGGACACGTCGCCGGCGGCGAGCGCGTCGACGAACAGGATGAACGCGACGCCGACGAGCACCGCCGTGCCGGCGACGATGAGGACTCCCATCGCGCCGAGTTCGGCCAGCGAGGGGACGGCCGTGGGGTCGTACGTCACCACCGTGACCGGGAGGTACAGGAGGACGGCGAAGGCGTTGACGACGACCGTGATGACCGCGCCGGAGTACCCCGGGAAGTACCGCTTCAGGGCGAAGATGTAGACGCCCCAGACGAACGCGGCGAGAACGGAGTAGGCGATGCCGGGGTCCATGATTCATCCGGCGCGCGGCGGGGTGAAAAACGACGCGGTACGGACCGAACCGGCGGTTACCGGACAGCGGCGTCCTCAGCGTCGGCCGTGGACGTAGCTCTGAATGTGGTCCGGGAACACCTCGTCGACCGCCGCCTGTCCGTGTTCGGCGGCGATGAGTTGGCGGAGTTCGCCCTCGTAGTCGGCCTTCGGAATCTCCTCGGACGGACCGGTCTCCACGTCGAGATGCGACTCCACGAGGCGGTCGACCGCGCCGCGGCCGAACCCGGAAAGCGGCGAGAGGTAGTCGACGCCGTGGCGGTCTTCGAGGCTCTGGGCCTGCGCCCGGGAGATGGACGGGACGCGGTCGTCGCGGCGGGTGCCGTCGGCGACGGCGTCGAAATCGAGGCCGCAGACCGCTTCGAGGGCGTGTTCGTGGACGCGCTGGATGCCGCCGCGGGGGTAGCCGTCTTCGACCATGCGGGCGGTGGCCTGCGCTGCGACCTCGCGGTCGAGTTCCAGCGTCTCGAAGGCGTAGCCGAGTTCGGCCGCCGCGTCGCGGGCGTGTGTCCAGTCTTCCGTGACCCCGAAGTGGGCGGTCACGAGCGTCACGTCGTAGAAGGTATCGAGAAGCAGCGCAGCGAGCGAAGAATCCTTGCCG
Source organism: Haloferax sp. AB510 (assembly GCF_024136985.1). Classification (NCBI taxonomy): domain Archaea; kingdom Methanobacteriati; phylum Methanobacteriota; class Halobacteria; order Halobacteriales; family Haloferacaceae; genus Haloferax; species Haloferax sp. AB510. The sequence goes on along the minus strand of NZ_JAMYJY010000131.1, from coordinate 2,524 downwards.
CCGCTGTAGAGGAGCGCGAGTTCCACGTGTTACCGACGGCGGATGTTGAAGCTCTTCGACTCGGGCTGCAGCTCTTTCAGGAGCGCCTTCATCTTGTCGTCGTCGATGCGGCCCTGGATGCGCCCGCTCTGGGCGAGGGCGACGATTTGGCGCTCGACCTGCTCTGCGAAGTCCGGCTTGGACATCTGCACCGCGTTGAGGCGCTGGCGGGCCTCGTCGGTCAGGTGCTGTTTGAGAAGCGCCTGTTTCTGCTGTTCGGCGCGCTGTTGGGCGGCTTCCTCGGCCTGCTGTTGCTCGGCGGAGCCCTGACCGCCGCCGCCCCGCTGTTCTTGGAGTTCCTGCATCTTCTTCTTTCGAAGCTCCTCCAGTCGCTCATCGTCGGGACTGCCACTCATACCCTAGCGCACGGTCCGATGTCTGAAAACCATTACGGACCCGCATACAGACGGCTCTCGGGGAATCCGCCGTCGAAGAAGAACTCTCGGTGTGTGTCGGCGGCTCTACGCGTAGCGTTCGAGTTCCGGACGGTCGAGGTCGGAGAGCACGTCGGACGCGGCGTTGTCGAGGAAGCTCGTCCCCTCGGCGGTGATGCGGCGGCCCTCGCCCTTTGCGGTCTCGACGAGGCCTTCCTCTTCGAGCTGCTGGAGGAGCGTGCGGATGATGTTCTTACTGCCGGCGTCGCTGTGCGCACCGGAGACGCTGTAGCGGTTGGAGCCGCGCTTGAGGCCGCCGTATTCGGTGGAGAGGCGGTCGACGCCGACGGGGCCGTTCATGGCGACCTTGCGGAGCAGGCTCGCGCCACGGACGTACCAGAAGTCGTCCTGCTGGGGCGGGAGTTCGCGGGTCTGGCCGCTCTTCGCGAAGGCCATCCAGTCGGGTTGCTCGATACGGTCCTCGAGTCGTCCGGCGACCTCTTCGATGAGGGCGTCCGCCGGGACGTCATAGATGGTTACCATGGCTATTGGTTCATAATCGCGGCGTTTAAAGGCATCGTATTCGCCCGATACGGGCGGTTGGAGGCTCCTGCGCCCCGACCGGCGTCTGCCGGGCCGACAGCCCGCGTCCGCGGCGTCAGGACCGCCACCCGCGCGCGCTCTCCGTGCTCATCACGAGGCCGCCGAGGACGACGGGCACCCAGTAGACGAACCCCCGGAAGACGACGACGCCTGCGGTCGCCACGTCGAACGAGACGGCGGAGCTCGCGGCGGCGACGAGGATGGCAAGCGTCCACTCGATGCCGCCGGCGCCGCCGGGAAGCGGCGTCACGCCGGCTATCGCCCCGATGGGGACGACGAACAGCGCGATGGAGAAGGCGATGGGCGCGCCGATGGCGTGAAACGCCACCCAGAGCGCGACCATCTGGCAGAACCAGCCGAACCCCGACAGGCCGAGCGCGACCGCCAGCCCCCGCGGGTTCCGGCCGACGCGCTCGATAGAGCGGAAGAAGCCGTTGATGCGGCGCTCGATGCCGTCGTTCGTGGGTACCGACACCCGCGGAACGTACCGCGCAACGGTTCGGATGAACGGCGTCAGAACGCCGATAATCCGTCGTTCGAGGTCGTAACGGCGTTTCCACGCGGTGTAGACGGCCGCTGGCACGCCGACGGCGAGGCCGACCACGGCGACGAGCGCGATTTCGAGGTTGCGGCCGAGCGTCACCTCCGTGGCGTAGTAGCCCGCGCCGATGAGCGCGATGGTGATGGAGGGGACGAAGTTGATGGTGTCGACGCTGGCGATGGCCGCCAGTCCGGTCTCGTACTCGGTGTCGGCGCTCCGGGAGATGAGAAGCGCGGTCACGGGCTCGCCGCCCGCCTGTCCGAACGGGGTGATGTTGTTCGAGAACGTCGCGCCCGTGAAGATGAGAAACGAGCGGACGGTCGAGACATCCACGCCGAGTACGCCGAGGACGGTCTTCAGCGACGCGCCCCACGAGACGAGCCAGACGAGCGTGATGGCGAAGATGGCGACCAGGTAGGTCGGCTCGGCCATCGTCACCCGGTCGATGAGTTCGTCCACGCCCGCGAAGTAGAACAGGACGGCAAAGACGACGACCGCCGCTGCGAAACCGAGCACCGTCGCGCGGAGGTTCTCGCGGGCCATTTGCTGGGGATGCGTCTACGACGGGCATTAAGTCACCGGATTCGACGGCCAAGAAACAGGTCCGGACCGACGCAGTCGTGGGCTCGCGGTCCGCACCGCCGCCCGTTGTCGGATAGGTGGACATTTCCGCTCCGCCCGACACGTCCGCATATGGACGAGCGCGCCGCCCTCAGACTGCTCGCCGCGGACCTCCCCGGTGCCGGCGACGACGCCGCCGTCGTGGACGACCTCGTCGTCACGACCGACATGCTCCACGAGACGACGGACTTCCCCGCGGGGACGACCCGCTACACCGCCGGTTGGCGGGCCGTCGGCGCGTCCCTCTCGGACGTGGCCGCGATGGGCGCGAGCGCCACCTGCGCCGTCGCCGCCTACGCCGCCGTCGAACTCGACGAGACCGAACTCGGCGACTTCGTCCGGGGCG
>NZ_JAMYJY010000130.1:0-9181 GCF_024136985.1 Haloferax sp. AB510 | reverse complement strand
GCACGGACTGGCGACCGCGTCGCTCCTCGACGCCGACCTCGCGGCCGACCCGGCACCCGTGCGCGAGGGCCGGATGCGCGTCCCCAACCGGCCCGGACTCGGAATCGACGTGGACGCGGTGTTCTCCTGAGCCGGTCACTGACGATTCAACTCTCCACGGTCCAAACGTTTTTCACGGTTCTGCACGTCGAACCGGGAAATGACCGAGGTCGAACTCGACACCGACGCGGTACGACTCGCGCTCGCCGACGGCGTGGCGACGGTGACGCTGGACGCTCCGGCGGTTCGGAACGCGCTGACGGTCGAAGTCACCGCCGGCGTACGCGAGGCGCTGGACTCGCTCCCCGACGAGGCGCGCTGTGTCGTCCTCCGCGGGAGCGACGAGGCCGGCGCGTTCTGCGCCGGCGGCGACGTGAACGCCATGTTAGAGCTACAGGCCGACGCGATGGCGCTCCCCGAGGCGGTCGACCACGTCGTCCGCGACACCGCAGACTGCGTGCGCTGCGTCTACGAGTGCGACCTGCCGACGGTCGCGGCCATCGACGGCCCGGCCGTGGGCGCGGGCGGCGCGCTCGCCATCGCCTGCGACCTCCAACTCCTCCGCGAAGACGCCTCCATCGGCTTCGGCTTCCGCCGAGTCGGTCTCGCGGTCGATTCGGGGCTGTCGTACCTCCTTCCGCGGCTCGTCGGTCGCAACGTCGCCATGGAACTCGTCTACACGGGCGAGAAACTCGGCCCCGAGCGGGCGCTGGAACTCGGCGTCGTGAATCGCGTCGCGGGCGAGGACGAGTTCGAATCTGAACTCGCCGCCCTCACGGAGCGCATCGCCGGCGGTCCGACGAAAGCGCTCACCGCCTCAAAGCGTCTGCTCCGCCGCCCGGACGACTCCATCGAAGCGGCCATCGAACACGAGGCGTCGGCGCAGGCGGTCATGTTCGAGACCGACGACCACGCCGAGGGCGTGGAGTCGTTCATGAGTCGGCGGGAACCGGCGTTCGAAGGGAAGTAGCTGCCTCGGTGGGCGACCGCCACCGGCCCCGCGTTCGGTGCATACTTGTCGCCGCCCGGTGACGGCGGGAGTATGGTCACCGTCACCGTCTGGAACGAGTACCGACACGAGAAGGAAAACGACGAGGTCGCCGAAATCTACCCCGACGGTATCCACGCGACGATAGCCGAGGGACTCCGCGAGGCGGGCTACGACGTGCAGACCGCCACGCTGGACGAACCGGAACACGGGCTCACCGAGTCGGTCCTCGACGACACCGACGTGCTGGCGTGGTGGGGACACAAGGCCCACGACGAGGTGGACGACGCAATCGTCGACCGCGTGGTCGACCGCGTCCGCGACGGGATGGGGCTGCTCGTGCTCCACTCGGGGCACTACTCCAAGCCGTTCAAGCGCCTGATGGGGACGACCTGCTCGCTGAAGTGGCGCGAGTCGGGCGAGAAAGAGCGCGTCTGGGTCGTCGAGCCGGGTCACCCCATCGCCGACGGCCTTGACGAGTCGTTCGAGGTCCCTCGCGCCGAGATGTACGGCGAGCGGTTCGACATCCCCGCGCCGGACGAACTCGTCTTTACGTCGTGGTTCGAGGGCGGCGAGGTGTTCCGCTCCGGCTGTTGTTACACCCGCGGCAAGGGCCGCGTCTTCTACTTCCGGCCGGGCCACGAGACCTACCCCATCTACGAGCAAGAGGAGGTTCGCACCGTCCTCGATAACGCCGTCGATTGGGCGGCCCCCGGCGACGGCCCCGACCCGTACTTCGGCAACGCGGAGCCCATCGAAGACCTCGACTGAGGCGGGCGGACTGCGAGAGCGGACGAAGCAATCGGTTTTTCTCGGCTGCGAGAGCGTCACGCGTCCCTGAAGAGGCGTTATTCCCGAGTGACACCTACTGGCACGCACGACTACGCCGTCCGGACGGCCGGCGGGTCGTGGTGATATCATGAAGGGAATCGACGGGAAAGTCGCGCTCGTCACGGGCGCGGCGTCGGGTATCGGACGGGCGACCGCGCTCCGGTTCGCCGAGGAGGGCGCGATGGTCGCGCTCTCGGACGTGCAGGTGGACGCCGGCGAGCAGGTCGTCCGAGAGATAGAAAGCGAGGGCGGCGAGGCCGTCTTCTTCGAAGCCGATAGCTCGAAGGAAAGCGACGTGGCGAGTCTCGTCGACAGGACGGTCAGCGAGTTCGGCGGCCTCGACTTCGCGCACAACAACGCGGGCATCGAGGGGACGCCCGGTCCCATCGCCGAGATGTCCATCGAGGACTTCCAGCGGGTCATCGACATCAACCTGACCGGCGTGTTCCTCGGCCTGAAGTACGAGATTCCGCGCCTCGTCGAGAACGGCGGCGGCGCTATCGTCAACACGTCTTCCGTGGCGGGACTGACCGGGGGCGCGAACCTCGCGCACTACTACGCCGCCAAACACGGTGTCATCGGGCTCACCCGCTCTGCCGCGCTCGAAGTGGCGACCGAGAACGTCCGCGTCAACGCGGTCTGTCCGGGCGTCATCGAGACGCCGATGATAGAGCGGTTCACCGCCGGCAACGACGAGGCGAAGGCGGGGCTGCTCGAAGACGAGCCAATCGGTCGCCTCGGCAAGCCGGAAGAAATCGCCAGCGCGGTCGTCTACCTCTGTTCGGACGACGCATCGTTCGTCACCGGCCACCCGATGGTCATCGACGGCGGCTACGTCGTCCCGTAGCCGACCCGCGCAGAGCCCCGTTTTTCCGCCGGAGTTCGACCGCCCGAACGGGACTGTCCGGAGCGCCGACTATCATAAGTGGATGGGGTCCGGAGAACGCCCATGGCACAACCGACGAGCGGACAGCGGCGACTGATGTTCGCCCTGTTCGCGTTCGCGGCGCTCGTCTTCCTCCTCGGTATCGTCGTCATCGGCTACCTCGCCGGCGCGTTCTGAGGTCGGGTCGGCTCCGGTCCTCTCGCCGGCGCGTCGAGTCTCGCGCTCAGCGGGTCGCGTCGTCGGGGTGGTAGGTCTTCCCGCGAGAGCCATCGGCGGTCATCCGGCGGAGCGTCGCGGCGGCGTTGCTCGCGTCGTAGCCGAACAGCACGTCTTTCGCGTACTCGTCTGCGACTTCGATAGCGTGGATGAGGTCGTCCACGTCCACGTTCACGGCGTACAGTTCGAGCGAGAAGTCGGCGTCGTAGGGCTCCAACAGCGAGACGAAGCCGCGGGCGATGGTTTCGAGCCAGTAGGTCGTCCCGTAGTTGGTGTCGTAGAGGGGGACGACGAACTCGTCGACGTGCGCCGAAAGCGCCTCGATATCGAGGCCAGCGCGGCGGTAGAGGTGGCCCGGGTAGGGGTCCGGATAGAGCGTGAGATACAGGCGACCGGGGACGCGCTCGGCCGCGTCGGCGACGAAGTCGGTGATGACCTCGGCGCGCCACTCGAACCAGGCGTCCTCGTCGTCGGCGTCGCGGTCGCGGTCGGCGGCCCACGCCTCGAACTGCGAGGTACACCGGTCACACCGGCAGTACTCGTCGCGCGGGAACCCCACGTCGTCGAGGCGAACGTCGCCGTTGGCCGCGGCGGCGTCCTCGACGATTTCGAGCAGGCCGGCGCGGTACTTCTCGTTCGTCGGGCAGATGTACGCCCAGTCGAAGTACGTGCGGTCCCGCGTCGCCGGGTTTCCCTCGCCGTCGACGGGGACCAACTCGGGGCTCTCGTTGGCGGCGGCGTTATCGCCGAAACACGATATCATGTTGACGGCGTTCGACAGTGGTTCGGCCGCCCGACCGGTGACGTCCTTGACCTCGTAGAAGCCGCGGTCGAACTCCGGCCAGTCGACTTCCTCTTCGTTGCGCGTGACGACCCCGTACATGGCTCCGCCTTCGCGCGGACATCGGGTAAGTCGTTCGCTCTCGGGCGTGCACCTCCTCTTCGGGCGTCGTCACTGGCCGGCCGCGAGTGAGGCGAACCCGGCCGAACGCGGCCGAGCACGCGAGAAAGTGGTTACTCTTCGATCTCGACTTCGACGGTGTCTCCACTCCCGGAGAACACGGTGTAGAGGACCGCCACGAGTGCCAGTACCAGAACCAGTTTGGCCTTCTTGGACATACCGAGAACTTCGACCGCACCGCACTAAGTGATTACGACACCGAGACACACGCGGCAACCGACTAGAAACTGGATACACGTTTTCCGCTGCCGTTAATTAAGTGACAAAATCCACAGAAAAGTTATATTATATGGGAGCATTCTGTCAGTCGTTCAGTTCGTTCCCTTCCGCCCGATGCTATTCGATTCCCCGCCTCGCGTTCTCTCCGCCGACGGCGACCGCGCGATTTCCCGCGTCGTCCAGCGGTCGGTCCCGAACGCCGCCGTCGACTCGGCCGCGACGCTCGCCGCCGCCCGCCGCGCCCTCGACGGCGAGGACGCGTACGACTGTCTCGTCCTCGGCGCGGCGTTTCCCGATGGCGACGCCGTCTCGTTGCTCCGCGAACTCCGAGCGGCGGACGACGACCTCCCGGTCGTCTTCCTCGCGCCCGGTGACGCCGACCACTCCGTGACCGAACTGGTTGATTTAGCTATCGACGCGTATCTCGCCCGCGAGGAGTTCCTTGGACGAGAAGAGCACAACGACGCCGACGACACCGAGGCCGCCACCGACCCGGCCGACGCGCTCGGCTCGCGGGTCCGGCGACTCGCCTGCGAACACCGCAAGAAGCGGGCCGCCCGCGAGACGGTCGAGCGGGTCGGGGAGTCGGTCGATACGGGGTGGTTCATCGAGGACGCGCTCGACGCGCTCGACGACGTGTTCTACGTCTACGACCGCGAGGGGAACCTCGTCTCGTGGAACGAGCGGCTCTCGGAGCTCACCGGTCTGTCGGACGCGGAACTCACCGGCATGTCGGCCGACGCGTTCTTCCACGAGGACGACCGGCCGGCAGTCAAGCGCGCCGTCGAAGAGGTCATGCGAACGGGAACCACGGTCGTCGAAGCGCGGCTCCCGACCGACGACGGCACGCTGTTGTTCCAACTCACCGGTCGCCGGCTCACGGGACCGGAGGGGGACGTCGTCGGGTTCTGCGGTGTCGGCCGCGATATCACCACCCGCCGGCAACACGAAGAGCAACTCGCACAGCAAAACGAGCGCCTCGGCGAGTTCGCGCGAGTCCTCTCTCACGACCTCCGGAATCCGCTTTCCATCTCGGTAGGATTTCTCGACCTCGAGCGGGAGACGAACGACTCCGAGAACCTCGAACGAGTCGCGACCTCGCTCGCGCGCATTAGCGACATCGTCAACGACGTGCTGGCCGCGGCCCGAAGCGGAAGGGTGGTCATCGATTTCACGCCCGTCTCGCTCGAAGCGGTCGCCCGCCGGGCGTGGAACTCGGTCGAGACGGGCGACGCGGCGCTCGTCGTCGAGTCCTCGGCGACGGTTCACGCCGACCCCGGTCGGCTCCAGCGGCTGTTCGAGAACCTGTTTCGGAACTCGGTTGAACACGGCTCCGCGGGCAGTCGAACCTCGCCGCTGACCGTCCGGGTCGCCGCGTCGCCGGTTGACGACGCGTTCGCGGTTGAAGACGACGGTTCCGGTATCGACGACGCCGTCGCCGCGCGGGTGTTCGAGCGCGGCTTCACCACCTCGGCCGAGGGGACGGGCTTCGGCCTCGACATCGTCCGGTCGCTCGCGGAGGCCCACGGCTGGACCGTCTCCGTCGGGTCGGCGGCGACCGGCGGCGCGCGCTTCGAGTTCGACGGCGTCGAGTTCGCCGACGAGGACCACCGCTGTCAGGCGAGCGCCGCGGGAAAAAGGGCGTCGGACGACTCCTAAAAACGGTCAGTTCACGTCGAGGTTGGCCGCGACTTCGTCCTCGCGGACGATGGTCTCGCAGTAGTCACAGCGCACGCCGTCCGAGAGGACGGTAAAACGGGACCGGATGGGCTCGTCGGCGTTCGAGATGCAGTTTCTGTTCGGACACGAGATGATGCTCGCGACGGCGTCGGGGCGGACGACGCGGTTCTTCTCGACCACGTCGTAGTCGCGGACGATGTTGATGCTCGCGGCCGGCGCGATGAGCGACAGCACGTCCACCTCGGACTGGCTCAGCTCGCGGCCTTCGACCTTCACGATGTCCTTGCGGCCGAGGCGGTCGGAGGGGACGTTCATCCCGACCGAGACCGCCTCCCCGCTGGTGCCGTCGATGCCGAGGATGGCGAGGACGTTGAGCGCCTGCCCCGCGGCGACGTGGTCGATGACGGTGCCGTTTCGAATCTTCGAGACGCGGAGTTGGTGGTCGTCAGTCATCGTCTTGGGAGAGGAGGATGTCCAACAGCGCCATCCGGACCGGGATGCCGTTGTGAGCCTGTTCGAAGTACGTCGCGTGGTCGGTGTCGTCGATGTCCGGCGAAATCTCGTCCACGCGGGGCAGCGGGTGCATGATTGTGAGGTCGTCGGCCGCCGCTTCCAGCGTCTCCGAGTCGATCTGGTACTGTCCCGCGACCTTTCGGTACTCGTTTTCGTCGGGGAAGCGCTCGCGCTGGATGCGCGTCACGTAGAGCACGTCGAGTTCGGGGAGCACCTCGTCGAGTTCGGTGTGTTCTCTGACCTGCGCGCCCGAGGCGTGGAGGTCGTAGCGGACGTTCCGGGGGAGTCGCAGGCTCTCGGGGCTGATGAAGTGCTGGCTGGCGTCGAAGTTCGTCAGCGCCTCGGCCAGCGAGTGGACCGTCCGGCCGTACTTCAGGTCGCCCATGATGCCGATGGTGAGGTCGTCGAGGCCGGCGTTCTCCCGGATGGTGTAGAGGTCGAGGAGGGTCTGGCTCGGGTGCTGGCCTGCGCCGTCGCCCGCGTTGACGAGGGGCACGTCGACGAACTCGGCGGCCATCGTGGCCGCGCCCTCGCTCGGGTGTCGGAGCACGAGCGCGTCCGCGTAGCCCTCGACCACGCGGACGGTGTCGGCGAGCGTCTCGCCCTTCTTGACCGACGACGATTCGACCGGTCCCATATCGACGGTCTGGCCGCCGAGGCGTTTCATCGCGGAGTCGAAGCTCATCCGAGTTCGCGTGCTCGGCTCGAAGAAACAGAGCCCGAGAACCTTTCCGGCGTGTCGTTGCCGGAACGCGGCCGGGTCGTCGTCGATGTCGGCCGCGCGGTCGAGCACCGCCTCGATGTCCTCCCGCGAGAGGTGCGACGCGGAGATGAGGTGGTCCTGACGCATCGATGAATGACGCGACCTACACCGACTTGAATCCCCCGGCATCGAACGCTTCGAGTGATATTCACCACCATGCACAGAATCGGCGATATCGGCGAGCGCGGCGGACACAGAAACGCGGGCGAAACGGTCGGAAAACGAGGCGACGAAGCGACGAGACGGCAGGACGAAACCGGCGAGGCGACGACTGATTCAGACCCTACGGCCAGTTGCCGGCGGAGTCGTAGGAGTCGACGACGCGTCGGATGGCGACGACGTAGGCCGCGGTTCGGAAGTTCGGCAGGTCGTGGGTCTCGTAGGCGTCGACGAGTTCCTCGAAGGCGTCGACGATGACGCGCTCCAGTTCGTCGTTGACACGGTCTTCGGTCCAGTAGAACCGCTGGCGGTTCTGGACCCACTCGAAGTACGAGACGGTGACGCCGCCGGCGTTGGCGAGGATGTCGGGGAAGACGTGGACCTCGCTCTCGGTGAGCACGTCGTCGGCGTCGGGGGTGAGCGGGCCGTTGGCGGCCTCGACGATGATGTCCGCGTTCACGTCGTGGGCGAGTTCCCCGTCGATGGCGTTCTCCAGTGCGGCGGGGACGAGCAGGTCCACGTCGAGGGTGAGAAGCTCGTCGTTCGTGATGGCCTCCGTTCCCTCGTAGTCGGAGACGGTGCCCGTCTCGTTTTTGAACTGCTTGACCGCGCGGGTGTCGAGACCGTCGGGGTCGTAGATGCCGCCGGAGGAGTCGGAGACGGCGACGACCGACGCGCCGAGGTCGTCGATGAGTTTCGCGGCGACGGAGCCGGCGTTCCCGTAGCCCTGGACGGCGACGGTCGCGCCCTCGATGTCGCGGCCGAGGTAGTCGAACGCCTCGCGGGCGGTGAGCATCGTCGAGCGGCCGGTCGCCTCGACGCGGCCCTCGCTCCCGCCGTTCGAGAGCGCCTTGCCGGTGATGACGCCCGGCGCGGTGGTGTTTTCGAGGGTTTCGTAGGTGTCCTTAATCCAGTTCATCTCGCGCTGGCCGGTGTTCACGTCGGGCGCGGGGATGTCGCGGTCCTCTCCGATGAGGGGGCGAAGCTCCTTGGCGAACGACCGGGTGATGCGTTCGAGTTCGGACTCGGAGTACGCCTTAGGGTCGATGACGATGCCGCCCTTACCGCCGCCGTAGGGGATGTCCACGACGGCGCACTTGTACACCATCCAGCCCGAAAGCGCCTTCACCTCGTCGCGGCTGACGTTCGGGTGGTAGCGAATCCCGCCTTTGTACGGGCCGCGGTCGCCGTTGAACTGCGACCGGTAGGCGCGAAACAGTTCGACGTCGCCGTCGTCCATCTCGACGGCAAGGTTCGTCTCGAGGACTCGCTCGGGGTTCTTCAGCCGCTCGATAACGTCGTCGCGCACGTCAAGGTAGGCGGCCGCATCGTCGATTTGCTCCTGTAGACTCTCGAAGGGATTCGCCTCTTGTGCCATGTCCTAATACGCTCCGGGCATCCGGTTAAGCGTAGCGGGGATTTTAGCATACCACAGTATTGAGACACATACCCATTGATAAAATGTGACGAACGTCGGGACTCGACCGCGGCGTCGTCGCGCCGGCCCGGGAGCGCTCAGTACGACTCGCCGGCGCGGTCGAGGATGTTCTCGGCCTGCTTGACGAGCGGCGCGTCTATCATCTCGCCGTCGACGCCGAAGACGCCCCGGCCCTCGCTGGCGGCCTCGTCGCGGGCGCGGAGCACCTTCTTCGCCCACGCCACGTCCTCGTCGTCGGGCGAGAACGCCTCGTTGATGACGGGCACCTGCGCGGGGTGGATGGCGAGTTTCCCGTCGTAGCCGAGTCGCCGGCCGAACGCGGCGTCCTCGCGGAGTCCCGCCTCGTCCTGATAATCGACGTGGAGCGTGTCGATGGCGTCGACGCCGGCGGCCGCGGCCGCGACGACGACGTGCTCGCGGGCGTACAGCACTTCGGTGCCCTCGTCGGACCGGGTCGCGCCCACGTCGGCGGGCCGAAGTCCTCCGCG
>NZ_JAMYJY010000012.1:0-52990 GCF_024136985.1 Haloferax sp. AB510 | reverse complement strand
CCGCGGGCGCGATAGCCGATGCCGGCGTCTCCTCGGTCATCGCGGCCGACGCCGCCCCCGAGATGGTCGCCACCGCGGTCCGCGAGTACCCCGTCGCGGGCGTCGTCGCCGACGCGGAGCGCCTTCCCTTCGCTGCCGACTCCTTCGACGCGGCCGCCTGCCGCATCGCCGCGCACCACTTCCCCGACCCCGAGTCGTTCGTCGCGGAAGTCGCCCGCGTCCTCGAACCCGGCGGCGTCTTCGCCTTCGAGGACAACGTCGCGCCCGAGGACGCCAGCCTCGCCGAGTTCCTCAACGGCGTCGAGGTGCTCCGTGACCCGACCCACGTCGAACTCCACCCGGTTTCGCGGTGGCGCGAGTGGTTCGAGGCCGCGGGCCTGTCGGTCGAAGCGGTCGAGACCGCAGCGATACGCCTCGAGTTCGACCCGTGGACCGAGCGGACGAACGTCTCACCGGAGGACCGTGCTGAACTCGAACGTCGCTTCCGCGAGGCGCCCGACGAGGCGAAATCCCTGTTCGACGTGGTGTTCGACGGCGACTCGGTCGTCTCGTTCGCCAACCCGAAGGCGCTGATTCGAGCACGGAAAGAGTAGCCCGACCGGGAGAAGTCCCGTTCCCGGCGAAGACCGTGACCCGCCGAGACCCACAAACGGTAAGCGGACCCCCCACGACGTGGGGGTGTGTCAACGCCCGACTCCGACGCCCCAATCTCGCCGCTCGCGGGCCTCGGCATCGCAGTCCTCGCGGTCAGCACGAGCGCCATCCTCGTCCGCTGGAGCGCCGCGCCGAGCCTCGTGAAGGCCTTCTACCGCGTCCTGTTCACCGTGGCCCTCCTCGCGCCGGTCGCGCTCGTCCGCCACCGCGACGCGCTGGCGACTATCTCGGGGCGCGACCTCCTCGCGGCCGGTGGTGCGGGCGTCGCGCTCGCGGCCCACTTCGCGTCGTGGTTCGAGAGCCTCAACCACACGACGGTCGCCGCGAGCGTCACGCTCGTGCAGTCTCAACCGCTGTTCGTCGCCGTCGGCGCGTGGGCCGTCCTCGACGAGCGCGTGAGTCGCCGCACCGCAATCGGCATCGGCGTCGCGCTCGCGGGAATGGTGCTCATGTCCGTCTCCGACTTCCTCACCGCCAGCGGCGCGCCGCGCCCGCTTCTCGGAAACGGGCTGGCGGTCGTCGGAGCCGTGACGGCGGCCGCCTACGTCCTCACGGGCCGGAGCGTCCGTAGTAGGGTTTCGCTCGTCCCCTACGTGGTCGTCGTCTACTCGGTCTGCGCCGCCGCGCTCCTCGTCGTTGCGGTCGGTCGCGGCGACCCGCTCACGGGCTATCCGCCCCGCGAGTGGCTCCTGTTTCTCGGGATGGCGGTCGGCCCGGGCGTCTTCGGTCACACCGTCATCAACTGGGCGCTCGCCCACCTCGAATCGAGCGTCGTCTCCGTCTCCCTTCTCGGCGAACCCGTCGGGAGCACGATTCTCGCCCTCTTTCTCCTCGGTGAGATTCCCACGCTCCCGACTGTCCTCGGCGGGGCCGTCGTCCTCGGCGGTATCTACGTCAGCGCGTCCTGACCTCTCCCGCCTCGAGAGGGCGGCACTGCCTTCGAATGACCGCCCGCAGACGCGGCTGTTCGTCTCCTGTCCCCGAGTTCGTTATCGGATCTGATAACCGCGTCACAACGCTCATTACGGTGAGCGGTCGCTACTCCGTATGGACGACGGGTCGGGGGCAGACGTACGTGTCCTCCACGTCGACGACGAACCCAGTCTGACGGACCTCGTGTCGATTTACCTCGAACGCGAGGCCGGCGACGTCGACCTCTCGGTCTCGACGTCGAACTCGGGGGCCGACGCCCTCGAACGACTCCGGCAGGAACAGGTCGATTGCGTCGTGTCGGACTACGACATGCCCGATATCGACGGACTGGAGTTCCTCCGCGCGGTCCGTTCCGAACACCCCGACCTCCCTTTCATCCTCTTTACCGGCAAAGGCTCCGAGGAGGTCGCCCGCGACGCCTTCCGCGTCGGCGCGACCGACTACATGCAGAAAGACACTGGCACGGACCAGTACACGGTCCTCGCCAACCGCGTCGTCAACGCCGTCTCGCAGTACCGCGCGAAGGCGGCCTCCGAGCGGTACGGCACCGCCATCGAGGTGCTCGACAGCGGCGTCTACTCGCTCGATTCGTCCGGTCGCTTTACCTCCGCCGACGGCGTCTTCTGCGAGCTCACCGGCTACGACCGGGAAGCAATTATCGGCCGTGAGTTCGCCGACCTCGCCGCCGAATCCGACGACGAGATTCGCGCCGCCTTCGAGCGAGTCGTCGCCCCTGACGCCCCCGACACGGAACGATTCGAGACGGTGCTTTCGCCCGGTCCCGCGTATCCGCACGACGACGACCTCCTGTGCGAGGGTCATCTCGCGCTCCGTCCCACCGAGGACGACGAACCCGCCGTCATCGGAACGCTACAGGACGTGACCGAGCGCCGCCGCCGCCGGAACCGTCTGCGCTACGAGACGCGCCTGAAAGACGCCGTCTTGGACACATCCACGTCGTTGATGAGCGCCGAGACCGACGAAATCGGCACGAAAATCGAGTGGACGCTCCAGTCCGTCGGTGAGGTGGCCGACCTCGACCGCTGTTCGGTCTACCTCTACGACGACGAGACGAACGTCGCCGCGCGGATGCACGACTGGCGCGGCGGCGACCCGCGTGAGCATCCCGCACGCGTCGCCCTCGAAGACGCTCGCTGGCTGGTCGAACGACTCCATCGCTTCGAAAACGTCCGCCTCCACCGAGTCTCGGACCTCCCGCCCGAGGCGTCGGACACGAAGCACGTACTCACCGACGCTGAGACCGGTGGGTTCGTCGCCGTCCCGATGGTCTCGAAGTGGGCGCTCGTCGGCTTCGTCGTCTTCGACGTGGTCGAGACGAGTCGCTCGTGGACCGACACCGAGGTGGACCTCCTGCGCTCGGTCGCGAACAACGTCACGCACACGCTGGCCCGCCAGCGACGCGAGCGCGAACTCCAGCGGCAGAACGACCGTCTCGAGGAGTTCGCGTCGGTCGTCTCCCACGACCTCAGGAACCCCCTCAACGTCGCCAAGGGGTTCGTCGAACTCGCTCGCGAGGAAGAGGATGTGACCTACCTTGACCGCGCGCTCGACGGCGTCACCCGGATGGACACGCTCCTCAACGACGTGCTCAAACTGGCCAGACAGGGCCGAAAGGTCGGCGAGACGCACTCGGTCGCCATCGAGAACGTCGCCGAGCGGGCGTGGAAGGCGGTCGATACCGGCGACGACGCGGTCCTCGTCGTCGAGGACGGCCTCGGGTCCACGCAGGCCGACCAAGGCCGACTCCAGCAGGCGTTCGAGAACCTGTTTCGGAACGCTGTGGAACACGGTGGTCCCTGCCGCGACGGCGGCGACGACGCCTCCGCAGACGGCGCGTCGAGAAAAGCTGTGGACACACCCGCCGGCGACACCGCGTCGTCCGGGTCGTCCACGACGAGCGCGGGCGACGAACTGACCGTTCGCGTCGGTCCCACCGAGACCGGCTTCTACGTCGCCGACGACGGTCCCGGCATCCCGGCCGACGAGCGCGACACCGTCTTCGAACACGGCCACTCCACGTCCGAGTCCGGCACGGGCTTCGGGCTCTCTATCGTCGAGAGCATCGTCGAGGCGCACGGGTGGGACATCGTGGCCACCACGCCCGAACCCGACCTCGGCGGCGCGCGGTTCGAGTTCGACATTGGCGGCGTCCGCTCCGAGGTCGAACCGCGGTTCTCGCTCAGCGATGACTGAACCGTCGGCGCTCTGATCCGACTGCTGTTCTACTGTTCTTCCAACAGTCGCTTCGTCTCGGCGTGGCGCGCGCGGAACATCCCCTCGAAGCCGACGCCGCCGAAGACGCCCGCGAGGTCGCCGAGCGGGCCGAACGGCAACTCGTACTCCACGCGGTCTTCGAGAATCGTCTCGTCACCGTCGGCGACGAAGCGGTGGGTGTGGACCCACCGCGAGAAGGGGCCGCCGACCATGTCGTCTCGGAACCACGCCGTCCCTTCGCCCGACTCGCGGTCGAGGATGCGTGAGGTCCACCGCTGGCGCGGGCCGACGCCGAACGGTCGCATCGACATCTCGATTTCCGCTCCGGCGACGAGTTCGTCGGGGTCTTCTTCGTCGTCGGGGCCGCGGACCGACTCGATTTCGAGGTGCATCCACGCCGGGGTGAGCGCCTCCAGTCCGGACACCTCGGAGTGGAACTCCCAGACGCGCTCGAGCGGGGCGGCGATTCGGGTTCGACGCTGGTAGACCGGCATACCCGACCGTTAGGCCGGAGACGGAAAAGCGATGCTGGCGGATGGGTCGAACGAAGGGACGAAGAAATCAATCGCCGACCGCGAGTCGAGGTCGGCGGCCGGTCGCCTCGCGCCGCCTCAGAGCGTGAAGCGCGAGACGGTCGTGCCGGCTTTCGTCAGGTCCTCGTGGGTCGCCGCGGCGACGGTCACCTGGTTCTCGCCGTACTCGATGGCGACTTCGACCTCGAACGCCTCGTCGTCGGGCTCGACGAGTCGGGTCTCGCCGGGCGTCTTGACCGCGACGACGGCGGCGTCTGTCTGCCCGGAGACGACGAGTTTGTCGCCTTTGAAGCGCGTGCTCACGCGGAGCGACGGCCCGCTCGGGCGCTCGGACTCGACGTATCGCTCGCGGAGGAACGCGGGCGTCTCGACGGGTTCGCCGGCCTCGACGCCGTGGGCGAGGCGAATGAACTGGGCCATCGACCACGCCAGCGGCGTCGCGCTGCCGGTGCCCTCGCCGAACTCCCAGTTGAAGTCGGTCGCGTGTTCGCGGTCCCAGACCTGCTCTGCGAGCATGCGGCCGGAGTTGGCGAAGGCGGCCATCGTCCGCAGCAGGTTGTCCGGCGCGAGGTCGCCCTCTTCGGTTCCCGCGAGCAGTTCGTACTCACCGCGCTCGCCGGTGAAGATGGGCCAGAGTCGGCCCTTCCCCTTGGCGTCGACAGACCACGGCGCGCCCTCTTCGTCGCGCTCGCGCTCGCCGTAGCCGTCGCCGTTGTACCGGTAGAACGCCGGTCCGTGGGGCGTGTCGACGCGGATGGTCTCGTCGACTTCCTTCACGGAGTTCCGGATTATCTCGTCGTCGGCGGGCTTGATGCCGAGGCGGGTGAGTTCGAGGAACCCGGCGTCGATTATCTCGCGCTCGTCGAGCGTCGGCCCGTTGTTCGCGAGCGTCCGCAGGTGGCCGGCGTCGGGCTCGCCGTCGCGGGTGATGCGGACGTAGTACGGCGTGTGCGTGTTGCGGTCGGTGCCGGTTCGGGTCGCGGTCCAGTCGTCGACGCGCTCGGTCCAGTCGTCGGCCAGCGCCAGCCAGACGAGCGCGTCTTCGGTGTGGCCCTCGTCGAGCGCGATTGACGCCGCACAGCCGAGTCCGGCGATTTCGGCCGCGATGGACGACGGCGAGTAACCGGCTTCCTCCTCCCAGCGCTCCTGTGCGGTCGGCGGCCCGTTCCGCGCGACGTAGTCCGCGGAGTACTTGACGTTCTCGTAGTCGTAGGCCACGTCGTCGAAGGTGACGCCGCGTTCTTTGAGCATGTACGCCATCACCTGCGGGAACGAGATGTTGTCCATCTGCTCGCCGCCCCAGCGGGTCCGCCCGTTGAGGTAGGTGTTCTGCGGGATGAAGCCGCGGTCGTCCTGCTGGTAGGTGTAGATGTACTCCAGCGCGTCGATGGCCGTCTCGACGTCGCCGACGGCCTCGAAGACGGTGAAGACCTGATAGAGGTCACGCGACCAGACGAAGTTGTAGCCGTACCCCTTCGCCTCCTCGGCGGGGACGGCCTCGCCCCACGGCACCGACGGCGAGGCGAGCCCCGCGCCGAGGTAGGTCTTGTCTTCGACCGCCCGCAGGCTCATGAGCGCGGTCTTGTACTGCGCGGCGAGTTCGCCGTCGTCGGCGACCGAGCCGGGGAGCTCCTTGTCGGCGAGGAAGTCGGCCCACGAATCGGTGTAGGCCGCCCGAGCCGTCTCGTAGCCGTGGGTGAGCGCGCCGGCCGCCTCGCCCAGCGCGGCGGCGGTGTCGGCGTGTTCGGCGAAGCCGAGCGCCAGCGTCTCCGCGAGTTTGTCGCCCGTGCCGATGCGTCCGACGAGTACGAGCGTCTCGTCGTCGATGCGCTCTTGGGCGCTCGGGAGCTCGCCCTTCGAGAAGAAGTCCGCGAGATACCGCGAGCCCGCGACGCCGACGGTGGCCCACTCGAACCGGCCGGCGGCGGCGAGCGCGATGGCGACGCTGTACTCCCTGCCGTCCTGGTCGATGAGGAGTGGCTCGTGGCCCTCGCCGGCGTCGAACGCGCCCGCGTCGCGGGCGACGAGGTGGTAGCTCCCGAGTTGGCCGAGGCGGATACCGCGGTCTTTCGTCCCGGTGTTCGCGAGCGCCGTGTCGGCGATGGTGTACAGTTCGTACTCGTCGCCGTCGATGGACTCGAACTGCACGTCCGCGAGCATCGCGTCGTGTTCGGGGTCGATGATGTACTCGACGGTGAGTTCCCACTCGTGGCCGCGGCCGTCGCCCGTCTCGGTGACGACGTGGCGGAAGACGAGCGCGTCGTCCTCGACGATTTCGGCCCGGCGTTCGACCGTGTCGGCGTGGTCGTCCCGCCGTGTCTCGTTGTGGGTGCGCGCCGTGTACTCGTCGTCGGGGTCGGCGTCGACGACGAGGAAGTCGAGCGTCCGGAGGTTCATCAGGTCGACCCGCGGGAAGCGGACCTCGGTCAGCGCGCCCTCGGTCAAGGTGAACCAGACGCGCGAGGGGTCCTCGGTGTAGTGGTCGGCAACGGTTCCGATGCCGTACTTCTCGCCGGTCGTCCACCGCGGTCGGTTCTCCGGGCCGGTCGGTGCGGGCTTCGGCGCGGGGAGCGCGTCGATGTCGGCGAGGATGGCCGTCGTCTCCATCCGAATGGCGTGGGGCCATCCGAGCGGCGTCGCGCTGTCGAAGCGCCCGTCGTCGAACACCTGCTCGGCGAGGTAGCCCGCCTCAGTCGTGAGGGGGCCGTCGGGTTGGAGCAGTTCGTAGAGGTTCGTCGCGCGCTCGACGAACCGGCGGCCGTCCTTGCCGATGCGGTCACAGAGGACGCCGAACTTCGCGGCGGCGTTCGCGCCCCACGCGGTCGAGACGGACCAGACCTTCTCGCCGTCCTGTCCGTCGGCGCGCCAGTAGTCGTCCTCGAACCGGACCAACCCAGCCACGTCGCCGCGGGGGTTCCGGTAGAGCCCCTTCAGCGTCGCGGCCATGTGCTTGACGAGCCGGTTGCCGGTCTTCGAATCGATCTCCTCGATGTCGGCGTAGGCGTCGACGGCGTCGACGAGGGCGAACGTGGCCGAATCGAGGCGGTCGTCGAGGTCGCCGCTTCTGTCGATGCGGAGGGCGTAGATTTCACGCTCTTCGGACCACAGTTCGTCGAGTCCCTCGTACACCGCGGTCGCCTGCTCGGCGGCGTGCTCCCGGAGGTCGTCGTTCACGGGCGCGGTGGCGACCGTGGCGTACGCTTGGAGGAACGTCGCGGCCGTGTGCGTGAATCGACCGCTCATGTTCTCCCACGCGTTCTGACAGGGTTTCGGTAGGCCGTCGGCTTCGAGGCTGCTGTCGAGCCCCGAGACGCCGGCGGCGATGGTCGAGCGGATGCGACCGACGAGTTCGTCGTCGAGGTCGTCGCGGCGCTCGGTGAGGAGCGACGCGAGCGCGGCGACGACGCTCGCCGTCTGGTCGGCCTGATACTCCTCGTCGCCGGAGCCTTCGACGCGGCCGTGGGCCCAGCCGGGGGCGACGGTCCCATCGACGGCCCAGACGCGGTGGGGCCACGTGCCGTCTGCGAGCTGCGTCTTGCAGTAGAACTCGGCGCTCGTGGCGAGGCGGTCGCCGAGGTCGAGGCCGAAGGCGCCGTCGGCGTGTGCGAGCGCCTGCGTAACCTCGGCGTCGTCGCGGAACCAGGTGTAGCCGTAGCCGCCGGAGTGGGCGTAGAACGGGTCGAACTCGGGGCCGGCGATGCGCGCGCCGCTGGGCGCGGTCAGAAGCGACAGCGCCCGGAGGTCGGCGCGGACGATTCGCTCGCGCGGCGTCCCGTCGGGGACGAACACCTCGGCCTGTTCGCGGGCGGCCTCCCGGAGCGCGTCGGCGGTCGCGTGCTGGACCGAACAGTGTCGGAGGTCGGCAAGGGCGTCGGTCCGCGCCATCTCGTTGTGGTCCGAAAGCTGGGTGACGAGGGTGGTCCGCGCGGCGCGGCCCTCCTGTTCGAGCGGGGCGCTGACGACTACGTCGCCCGAGAGGTGGGTGTCCTCGTAGCGGTCGAGGACGGCCTCCCGCGGGAAGTCGAAGCTGTCGTCGGAGAGAATCTCGTCGAAGCGTTCGGGAATCTGTCCGCGAACGTCGGTGAGCCCGGTCGACGCGGTGACGTAGTCGTGTTCGTTTCGGTGGAACACCTCGACCGCCTGGGTGTCGTTCGGCCCGCCGGCCTCGTGGATGAGGCGGCCGACCCGCGTCTCTCGGCCCTCGGGGGCGAAGGTGAGAAAGGCGGTCAGGTGGGCGTCGGTGGGAATCGCGCCGCGAAGCTCGACGTGCGTCACGTGAGCGCGACCGAGCGTCAGGTCGTACTGGTGGACGGTGTACTCCCCGGCGTCGTACTCGGTCTCGACGAGGCTCGTCTCCCGGTAGTAGTGTTGTCGCACGGACTCCAACTCGTCGAACCAGTGCGTCTCACCGTCCGCCTCGATGCCGAACCGAGAACGGTCGATACCGTAGAGGCCCGAAAGCGAAGCAGAGTAGTCCCGGAGAGACCCATCGAGGCCGACGTAGACGAGTCGGTCTCCGTGACCGGAGAACGCGCCGTCCGAGGTCCGACACTCCTCTGGGAAGCGTCCGCCCCGGTCGCGTTTGTATTCGTTTAAGGCGGTCCGAAGTCGCATAGAGGTAGACGAGGGTCTCGAACCATAAGTATTGGCCGCCCATCTCCCATCATTTATGCCTGCAAACCGACGAATTCGACCGACGCCGAGGCGAATCGGTAGAACCCGTCTCCCACCGGTATGTCGGTCACTCCAGGGGTAAACTCAAAGTCACCCGGCACGTTGGTTGTGAGTATGCAACACCCAGGACCGCCGCAGTTCATGGCTGTCGGCGAGTCAGTACAACTCGCGCCTCGAGACCCCGACCCCGACGCCGACTACTCGTGGCGGGTTCGGAGCGCGCCGGTCGCCAGTAGCCTCGAATTCGACGAAGACACCGCAATCGTGCAGTTCACGCCCGATGCGGCCGGACGCTACGTCGTCGAACTCGACACGCCCGACGCGACGCACACGCTCACGGTCCGCGTCTTCCCCGGCTCCTACCTGCCCGCCGGCTCCGTCAGGAGCGGCGCGAGCGGGATGAGCGGAATGAGCGGTTACAGCGGACAGAGCGGCTCCGCGCGCCCGGCGGGGTTCAGTGGCGGCGCGTCCGGCTCCGGAAGCGGTGCCGGCGACGCCCAGCGGGGACAGGGAGGGCGTCCTCGAATCAGGCTCGACGCGACCGTCGAAGACGGCGTCGTCGTCGTCCGCGCCGACCCGCAACCGAACCCCGACAGCGACACCGACCGCGACGACCTCGTGGTCGAATTCGTCGTCGACGACCGCGACGAGGTCGACGACGCGGCCGTCGAGACCGACGGCTGGGAGCTTCGCGTTCCGCTTTCGGCGGTCGGCGACCGGCTCCGCGTCCACGCGGTCGCGCTTGACGAGACGTACAGCGTGCCCGACACTGTGACCGTCGAACGCGAGGCCGTCGCCGACGGCGGGTTCGCCGAGGCGGAGACGGACGCGGTACAGACCGACGTGACGGGCCACGCCGACGGCTCGGGCGCGCGGGGGGCGTCCATCTCCCGGCCAAACGACCCGCCGAAGTGGGCACAGGAGGTGACGCTCTACGAGATTTACGTCCGCGGCTACGCCTCGGACGACGAGGACGCCGACAACACCTTCGAGGCGCTCGAAAAGCGTCTCGACTACCTCGAATCGCTCGGCGTCGACTGCCTGTGGCTCACGCCCGTCCTCCAGAACGACCACGCGCCCCACGGCTACAACATCGTGGACTTCTACGACATCGCGGAGGACTCGGCACCCGCGAGGACTACGAGCAGTTCGTCGAGGCCGCCCACGACCACGGCATGAAGGTGCTTTTCGACCTCGTGCTCAATCACTCCGCCCGCGCCCACCCGTTCTTCGAGGACGCCTACAAGAACCCCGACTCCGAGTACTACGACTGGTACGAATGGCAGGAAAGCGGCGAGCCGGGCACCTACTTCGACTGGGAGTACATCGCTAACTTCGACTACCGGAACCTCGAAGTCCGTCGCTACCTGCTCGATGCGGTGGACATGTGGGCCGAGGTGGTCGACGGCTTTCGCTGCGACATGGCGTGGGCCGTCCCCGACACGTTCTGGCAGGAGATTCGCGACCGCGTGAAGGCGAAAGACCCCGAGTTCCTGCTGCTGGACGAGACCATCCCGTACATCGCCGACTTCCACGAGGGCATGTTCGACATGCACTTCGACACGACGCTGTACTTCACGCTCCGGCAGGTCGGCCGCGGCGACGAGCCCGCCGAACGAATCCTCGACGCCATCGAACAGCGCACGCAGGTCGGCTTCCCCGACCACGCGGCGTTCATGCTCTACCTCGAAAACCACGACGAGACGCGCTACATCGTCGAGTGCGGCGAGGACGAGGCGCTGGCCGCTGCGGGCGCGCTGTTTACGCTCCCCGGCGTGCCGATGGTCTACGGCGGGCAGGAAATCGGCCAGCGCGGCCGGCGCGACGCCCTCGCGTGGGACCACGCCCGCGACGACATCCGCGAGCACTACGAGCGCCTCATCGAGGTCCGCGACGAAACGCCCGCGCTCCGGTACGACGGGACGTTCCGCCGCATCGACTACGAGACGGACTCCGACAGCGCGGTCGCGTTCGTTCGCGACCACGACGACGGTTCGTACCTCTGTGCGCTCAACTTCGCCCCCGGCGCGACCACGGTCGACGTTGGCGACCTCGCGGTCGACGCGACCGATATCGTCTCCGGTGACTCCGTCGCCGCCGAGGGCGGCATCCGCGTCGACGACGTGGTCGTCTGCCCGCTCGCGTAACGTCTCGCGCGTCCCGTTTCACGTTCGCGCGGTCTCCGATTTCGCTTCCACCTTCGATTTCGCCTCCACCTCTGATTTCGCCGCCGTTCGACCCGACCAGCCCGATACACCATGAGCACGAACTCCCCATCCCGACCCTGCACGCCGACCGTACCGACGGCTGGGAACCGGCGTTAGTCGCTCCCGGCGTCGAGGAGCTCGACGACTCGACCCCCTCGACCGACACGCTCGCGGTCGCACTCACCAACGGGGCGGCCGTCATCTGGCGACGCGACCTGTAACGGTCGCCGAGAACTCACCACCAGATTCATATTCTCAGAGTGTTTTTGGACATATGTCCACAGTACAACTCGGTATATTATCGAATAATATTGGTAATATTGTCCCTATTTGGTCTATTTCTCTAAACATTCGATAAGTGTTTATGGGGCATTGTGGGCAGAGCTTTTCAATGAGAACTCTGTGCTATCCGCTACATGATGTCCAAACCAATGCAAGAAAATGGCAGAATTGTACACGATTGTGCTACTGTAGCGGGGGTCGGCGTATGGGTCTCGTAAAGATGACCAAGTGGCGGACGTTGCTGCTCGCCACTATCGGGTTCAACTTCTCCTTCCTCATCTGGTTCTCGTTCGCGCCCTTCACGGGGCCGATGGCGGAGGAGTTCGGGCTCTCGCTGGCCGAAATCGGTATCTTGGCGAGCGCGGCCATCTGGCTCGCGCCGTTCGGCCGCATCCTCACCGGCTGGCTCTCCGATAAGTTCGGCGCGCCGGTGGTGTTCGCCATCGTCCTCGGCTACGTCGGGGTGTTCTCGATGGCGAGCGCCTTCGCCGAGAGCTACACCGTGTTCTTCATCGAGCGCCTCATCGTCGCCACGGCGGGCATCACGTTCGTCATCGGCATCCAGCACGTCTCGGAGTGGTTCGAAGAGGAGAACCTCGGCATGGCAGAGGGAATCTACGCCGGCGTCGGGAACGCCGGTGCCGCCGGCGGCGCGCTCATCCTGCCCCGCGTGTTCGGGGCGGATTGGAGCGGGCCGCTCTTCCAGAGCAACTGGCGCGCGGCGTTCTTCTACACCGGCATCGTCTCGATTCTGCTCGCGGTCGCCTACTACGTCCTCGGCGAGGCCGCGGCGACCGACGAGCGTCGGCAGGCGACCGCCGACAACGCGACGCTCAAGCAGTGGGTCCACACGGCCACCCGGTACGGGACCGTCGCGCTCGCGCTCGCCTACGTCATGAGCTTCGGCCTCGAACTCTCGATGAACGGCTGGCTCGCCACCTACTACCGCGAGGCGTTCAACACGAACAACCTCGTGCTCGCGAGCACGTTCGCGGCCACGTTCTCCATCGCGGCCGGCCTACTCCGGCCCATCGGCGGCTACGTCAGCGACGTGCTGGCGCGCAAGGAGATGGACATCCTGCCCGTGTTCAAGGGTCGCTACCGCGAGCAGTGGACGTTCGTGTCGCTCTCGTTCATTGTCATATCCATGCTCGCCATGACGCTCGCCGGTCTCTCCGGGGCCGTCCTCATCGCGGTGGCCGCCGGCTTCATGGTCGGTATGGCCTGCGCGTTCGCGGAAGGCGCCATCTTCGCGCAGGTCCCGGCGATGTTCCCCAACAGCTCCGGGGCCGTCGCGGGCGTCGTCGGCGGCGTCGGTACCATCGGCGGCATCGCCTACCCGCTCGTCTACTCGTCGGTGCTCATGCCGAACCTGCACGTCGGCTACGCGCTCGTCGCGGCGACGATGGTTCCCATCGTCCTCCTGAACGCGTGGGTCTACCGCCCGCACATCGCGAAGCGCGCGACTATCGACGGTTTCCTCGGCTCGTCGGGCACGAGCGGCCCGGCCGACGACTGAGCCGCCGACCGCGACGCGACGTTTCATTTTTTCCGACCTACTGCCCGAGAGCGCCGGCTCTCGCTCAGACGACGCGCGCGTCCGTCTCGACCGAGACGCCGTCGAGATAGTCGCCGTCGGGACCGACCCACTCGCCGTCGGTCCCGCAGTCGGTGGTCAGCCGGCAGACGCGGGTCTCCGGCGGCCAGATGACGCGCACCTCGTCGCCGGAGCGCTCGACCGTCACGGTCTGTCGGTACGTGACCGTCTCACCGAAATCACCGACGTAGGTCACCGCGAGGTCGACCTCGCTCGCGCCCGGCGGAATCGACAGCCGTTCTGGGCCGGCGGCGAGCTGGCGGTTCGTCACGGCCACGCCGGCCGGCGTCAGCGACCACTCGAGGGTCAGGTTTTCGGCCATCGCCGCGTCGTAGCGGGCGTAACCCTCGTCGGTCTCGATGCGGACCGACACCGTCTTCGTCCCCTCGGGCGCGCCGAGCGTCGTCGTCGCATCGACCCGCTCGCCAGCGAGCACGTCGAGCCGGGTCAGTTCCGGTTCGACGGGCGCTTCGGCCCCGCTCCACGTCCCCCGATAGGTGAACCGGTACGGGGTCCGGTTCGTCGCGTCGAGGACCGCGAAGTCCTGCTCGGCCCCGTCGTCGATGGCGTACACCACCGGGCCGTCGAAGCCGGGGTCGTTGCGGAGCGTCTGGAAGGGATGGGCCGACCAGTCGCCGTAGGGGTCGGGGTGGAAGACGAGCGCCTTCGTCTCGTTGTCCGCCGCGGCCGAGTCGCCACCGACTCCAATTCCGCTGCCACCGTTCCCGAGACCGGTGGCATCGACGCCCGGGACCGACGGGGTCAGCGGCGGGTGTTCGAAGCCGGCGTCGAGGAGCGGTTCGTAGGTCGCCGCGAGGTTCTCGGTTCGGAGTCGGTTCTCGTCGTAGGGTTCCTCGACGGCCTCGACCGTCACGCCGCCGGCGACGAGCGCCGAGACGAGGAGCACCGAGAAGACGACACCGCGGGCCTCCGAGGCCGAAAAGCGGCGGTGGGCCAGCCGGCGGAGGAGGCGAGCGCCGGCGACGACTCCGGCCGCGCCGAACACCGCGAGCGGGACGAGCGCGTCGAAGTGGTAGAAGGGTCCGAGGAGGTCGATGAGGCCGTTTCGGAGGCCGTTGTGCGTCCCCCAGAAGGCGGCGTTGCCGACGAACACCGAGGCGAACACGGCCGCGACGACACAGGCGAGGGCGTCGTCGGAGAGTTCGGCGAAGGCGCGGTCGCGGCCGCCGAGGCCGTGGTGGCGGCGTCTCGCGCTCCCGCGGAGGTTCCGTCCGGTCTTGTGACCCCACCAGCGACGGGCGGTGACGCCGAGGCCGAACACCGCGGCGACGGTGCCGAGCCAGCCCATCGGCCCCCAGCGCGTCCGCGAGCAGGTCGAGCGCTTCGACGGCGGTCTCGACGCCCATCGCGGGCGTGTAGACGACTTCGTAGCCGAGGATGGCCCGCTCGCCGAAGCCGATGCCGTCCTGCGGGGCGAAGGCGATGTAGGGGAACGTGAGCGGGTCACCCGTCACGACGGCGTTGTAGGCCAGTGTCAGGCCGACGAACGCGAGGCCGGGGAGCGCGACGGCGACGTACCGGCGGAGGACGACCCAGCCGGTCCCCGCGCGGAGATGGGCGGTCGCGAGCGCCCACAGCGAGTGGGCGATGAAGGGCAGGGCGAACAGCACGGCGGTGTAGGGGCGGGCGAAGAACGCCGCGCCGACGAGCGCGCCGGCGACGACGGCGTAGCCCGAGGAGTCGCGGCGGGCGGCCCGGACGTAGCAGACGGCGAAGCCGAGGTTGAGCATCGTCGTCGGCGCGTACGCGAGGAACGTCGCCGACGTGAGCAGAAACAACGGCGAGAGGCCGAGCAGGCCCGCCGCGACGACGCCGGTCGTCCGGTCGAACGCGTCGGCGGCGAGCGTGTAGACAAGCGCGGCGGACACCGCGGCGATGGCTCCCAACACGAGATTCGGAAGCCCGAACGCGAGGCCGACCGCGAACAGCGCCGGCACGGCCGGCGAGTACTTCGAGTAGAGCTGGACGCCGCCGGGGGCGCTCGGCGTCTCCTGCACCACGAAGAACCACGGTCTGACGGCCTCCGTCAGCTGGCCGGGGTAGAGAAACAGCTTGCCTTCGAGGAGCATCGCGGCCTGTGTGAGGTAGACGCCCTCGTCGTCGTTGACGGTGTGGTACGGAAAGAGGTCGACCGCGAACCACGTCACGACGAGCCCGACGAGGAGCGAGACGCAGAGCGCGGCGAGTCGTCTTCGCGTTCGAGTCCGGTCGATGTCGATGGTAACGTCAAAATCGAACGCGAGCCTGCGGACTGCGGCTCGCACGCGTCCGCCGAGCGGGAGAGAGCCGCCCGTGTTCGAGTCTCGCCGACCCATTCTCAGTCCGAGTAAGGGCCGGTCTCGGGACGCTGTTCGCGCGGGAACCACGCGAGTTCGTGGCCGGCGTCGAGCGTCACCTCGACGCAGCCGTCGGTCGGGACGGTCTCGTCGTGGTTGTGCATACACAGCAGGTTGTCGCCGCCGTGGAGTTCGACCTCGTAGAGGATGGTCGGCCCGAGGTAGCGCTTCCCGACGACTTTGCCGTGGCCCTCGCCGCCGTCGCCGCAAGGGTGCGCCGACACGTCGTCGGGGCGGACGAGGATGTCGATGTCGGTGTCGTCGTACTCGGGCGCGAGACCGTGTATCTGCTCGCGGCCGACCGTCCCGAGTTCGGTCTCGACTACGTCGCCCGCGATGCGTCCCGGCAGGAACCCGGCGTAGCCGAGGAAGCCGGCGACGAAGCGCGATTCGGGGTGTTGGAACACCTGTTCGGGCTCGCCGATCTGTTCGAGGTCGCCGTCGTTCATCACGGCCACGCGGTCGGAGATGGACATCGCCTCCTCCTGGTCGTGGGTGACGGAGACGGCCGTCACGCCGGCTTCCTTGAGGATGCGGCGGACCTCCTCGCGCATCTGGACGCGGAGGTCAACGTCGAGGTTCGAGAAGGGCTCGTCGAGAAGCAAAATGGCCGGCTCCGGCGCGAGTGAGCGGGCGAGGGCGACCCGCTGTTGCTGGCCGCCGGAGAGTTCGTCGGGGTAGCTGTCACCTTGGCTCTCCAGCCCGACGAGGTCGAGGAGGTCGCGAACGCGCTCGTCGCGCTCGGCTTCGTTGAGGTCCTTCAGGCCGAAGGCGATGTTCTCGGCCGCGGTGAGGTGCGGGAACAGCGCGAACTCCTGGAAGACGACGCCGACGCCGCGCTCTTCGGGCGCGCGGAAGGTGCCGCCGCCGGAGACGACGTTCCCGTTCAGTCGGACCTCGCCGCCGTCGGGGCGGTCGAGCCCGGCGATGAGCCGGAGCGTCGTCGTCTTCCCACAGCCCGAGGGGCCGAGGAGCGTGAGGATTTCACCCTCCTCGACGCTGAGCGAGAGGTCGGCGATGACCGACTCGGTGCCGTAGGACTTCGAGACGCCGTCGAGTTCGAGGACGCCGCCGGCGTCCGCGTCGTCGGCCTCGGAGCCGGTGGATTCAGTGCGGTTCGAGTGGTCGGTGGTCGAAAGTGTGCTATTTGACATCGTATCCCTCTTGGGTGATGATGACGAGCATCGAGAGCCCGGAGACGAAAAGCAGGATGAACGCGGGCACGACGGCCTGGCCGAAGTAGCCCTGCTCGTAGGCCGTCCAGATGTGCGTCACGAGCGTGCTGAACCCCGAGGGGCGCAGCAGGAGCGTCGCGGGTAGTTCTTTCATCGTGGTCAGGAAGACGAGCGCCGCGCCGCCGAACAGGCCGGGCGCGACGAGCGGAAGCGTCACGTGACGGAACGCCCCCGACGGGGTCTCGCCGAGCGTCCGCGCCGCCTCCGGGAGCGCGGGGTCGACCCGGAGGAACGACGCCCGAAGCGACCCGATTGCCTGCGGGAGAAAGCGGATGACGTACGCGAACACGAGGAGGTAGAGCGTCTGGTAGATGGGCGTCGCGTACGAGCTCCCGAAGTAGACGAGCGCCAGCCCGAGGACGACGCCCGGCACCGCGTAGCCGACGTAGGTCGCGCGCTCGAAGACGGAACTGAGCCGCGAGGGGTGCCGGGCGGCGAGGTAGGCGACGGGCAGGCCGGCGAGCGTCGCCGCGCCTGCCGTCGCGGCCGCGACGAGGACCGAATTGAGCGCGTACTCGGGCTGGAACGCAAGCGACTGACTCGTCGCGGCGACGCCCTGCGCGAGCCACGTAAAGAGGATGCCGAGCGGGACGAGAAGGGCGACGGTGGCGACGAGCGCCGCGAAGCCGAGCGCCGGGTACTTCCACCGGCCGAGCGGCATTGGGCTTCCCGAGCGCCCGCCGGTCGTCGTGCGCTCGTCGCCGCGAATCTGCGATTCGAGCGTCAAGATGAGGAGCGTCACGGCGATGAGTTGGAGCGACAGGAGCGTCGCGGTGTCGCGGCCGAACGTCCCGAACTCCACGTAGATGACGCGGGTGAACGCGTCGAACTTCATGATGGCCGGCGTGCCGAAGTCCGAGAGGACGTACAGCGCCGTCAGAAGCGACCCGGCGGCGACCGCGGGGCGTATCTGCGGGACCGTTACCCGCTTGAACGACTCCCAGCGGGTGTGGTTCAGGGTCCGCGCGGCGTCGATGAGCGTGGTGTCCATCGACTTCAGCGCGGCCCGGGTGGTGATGAACACGTACGGGTACGTGTAGAGCGTCAGCACCAAAACGGCACCGGGTAACCCGTAGATTTCTGGGAGCGACTCGACCCCGAGCGGGGCCAACAGCCGCTGGAACGCGCCCCGCGGGCCGAACGCCGAGACGAACGCGAACGCGCCGATGTAGCTTGGGATGACGAGCGGGAGCGAGACGACGACGGTCCAAAAACGCCTGAACGGCAGGTCGGTCCGGACGGTCAGATACGCCAGCGGGACGCCGAGCCCGATGCACGCGGCGGTGACGAGCGTGACGAGAACGGCGCTGTTCAGAAACACTTCGACGGTCGTCGGTCGGGTGACGAGCGACAGCGCCTCGGCGAATCCGACTTCGAGCGCGGTCTTGACGAGCCACAACAGCGGGACGACGACGGCGGCGGCGACGGCCCCGCTGGCGACGGTCAGGCCGAGCGGTTGCTCGTCGTCCCCCCCACCGGTCCCCGTCTGCTGTTCGGTCGCCATGAGTGAGCTACCTCAGAGAACACCCACCTCACGCAAGAGTTCCACGGTTCCTTCGAGGTCCGAGAGCTGCGTCAGGTCGAGGCCCTCCGGCGGGCTGAGTTCGTCGATGCTCGGAAGCTCGCCGATTGGGTCGACGCCCGAGACGAGGGGGTACTCGAAGGTCGTCCGCGCGAAGTAGTCCTGCGCTTCGGCCGACAGCAGGTGGCGAACGAAGTTGCTCGCCAGTTCGGAGTCCTCGGCGGTGTCGAGGACGAGCGCGCCCGCGACGTTGAAAATCGACCCGGCGTCGCCCGCGGTGAAAGCGGTCGAAAGCGGCGCGTTCGACCGGCCGGCGAGGATGCGCTGGATGTAGTAGTGGTTGGCGAAGCCCGCGCCGATTTCGCCGTCGGCGACGGCCTGCGAGACGAGGAACTCGTCGTTGTACTCCGTGACGCCGAGGTCCTGCATCCCTTGGAGCCACTCTCTGGTCGCCTCTTCGCCCTCGAGGACGCGCATCGCCGTGATGAACGCCTGGAACGAGGAGTACGTCGGGGCCCAACCGATGTTGTCGCGGAACGCCTCCGTGTCGGGGAAGGCCATGATGTCGTCGGGAATCCCCGACTCGTCGAACTGGTCGGTGTTGAACGGGACGGTCCGGGCGCGGCCGGAGGTCCCGGTCCACTGCCCGTCGGGGTCGTGGAACTCGTCGCGGACGAGGTCGAGCACCTCGCTCGGGAGGTCCTGCGTGCGACCGGCGTCCTTCAGCGCGCCGAGCGACCCGGCGTTGACTGAGAAGAACACGTCCGCGGGACTGTTCTGTCCCTCGGTCTGGATCTGGTTGACCAGTTCAGTCGCAGAGTTGTACCGCGGACGGATGGTGAAGTCGTCGTAGTACTCCTCGAAAAAGGAGATGAGTTCACCGACGAGCGCTTTGCCACGGCCCGAGTAGAGCGTGAGTTCGCCCGAGAGGTCCGGCATCTCCGAGACGGACACACCGCCGGTTATGTCGCGGTCACCAAACGGCGAGCGGCCGGAACCGATCTGTTCGACCTCCCCGCCGGTACCGGACTCGGTCGTCGTCTCCGTCTCCTCGTCGCCGCCGGTACAGCCGGCGAGCGTGCCGACCCCGAGGGCCGCCGTCGTCGCGATGAACCGGCGACGACTGTGGCCGCGAAGCTCTCGGTCGCGTTCTTGCATACATTGATTTAGGTCTCCCTAAATCATTTATACCTACCGATTCGTCGGCCAAAGCGGGCGAACCGCGGGACAAAGAGACGATTGCCGGTCCGCCGGCCCGCGTCGCTCGGCCGACCGATTGGTCAACCGTCGGCCAATCAGTCGTCGGCCGGCGCGGCGGCCCGCGGCGCGGCGAGGGCGTCGAGGCAGTCCAGCCAGTCGCGCATGTGCTCGCCGACGTAGTTGAAGAAGTCGCCGTTGCGGTAGTCGGACCAGTCGCCGTCCGCGAGGGCGTCGGCCATCGCCTCGAAGACGCCGGCGTAGCTGTCGGCGTCGTCGCCGACCGCGTCCACGACCTCCCAGAGGTGTTCGTTGAGTTCGAGCCCCGGGACCTCGTTGTTGAGGTCGTCGAACGTCGGGCGGGCGGCCTTGTTGTGCTCGCAGAGCGGGTAGCCGGTGAGCACGTCCTTTCCGAGCACGTCGGCGGCGCGTTTGAGGAAGACGCCCGACCAGATGTCGTCGAAGCGGCCGACCTCCCACTCGTTGTCGTCCATCGGTAGCTGGTAGAACGCCGGGATGACCTCGCGTTCGAACGCGAGGTTCATCGAGCAGACGGTGAGGTACTGTCCCGGTTCGGCGACGAAGTCGCCGTCGAAGTCGTCGAAGTCGGTCCGGGTCTGGGCCTGCCCTTCGAGGTCGCCGTCCATCAGGATGCGGACTGCGTCGAGGTCGGGGACGTTCGTCCACAGCCCCTGCGAGGCGACCACGTCGCGGAGTTCGTGCGTCCCGGTTTCGACCGTCTCGTCCATCGCCGAGTAGGGGTACCCGCGGGGATACAGCCCGTGTTCGTCGGCGTTCTGGTAGAGGACGTTCACCCAGCGCTCGTCGCTCGACACCGATTCCACCTCGTCGGTGCGGTCGAGGTTCGCCATGTGGCGACCGAAGAAGTCCCACTCGTCGTGCGGAAGGGTGTCGTCGTCGATGAAGACGCCGTAGTCGAACTCGGGGTGCGCCCACATGTACAGCAGGCCGAAGCTCGTCTGGGCGTGACTCGCCGCCGGGACGAGGTGCGAGTACTCCGAGACGTCGTGTTCGTCGTACCACTCCTCGCGGGCGGTTCCGTCGAAGACCGCGCCCGCGACGCCCTCGTCGTCCAACATCGACTTCATCCCCTCGGCGTCGCAGAAGTCCTCCGTGACGAGGAGGACGAACAGTCGGTCGAGGTCGAACCCGTGTTCACGCGCGTTGTCGAAGTACGACCGCATGCACTCGTACTCCCGAATCGTCGGGACGACCACGCAGATGTCCGCGTTCATTGCTCCTATGGATTTAGGCTTCCCAAAAATAGCTGTTGGTTCGGAATAGCGGCCCTGAAATGGTGATTTAGTGATAATTAAGTCGGCGAGTCGGCGAGGGCGGGCGATTCATGCCCGTCTCGTTGCTTCAGGCTCACGTCCCGGTCAGCGACTCCAACAGCAGGACCGCCGTATCCTTCGCCAGCGGGTCGTTCGCGTTCCCGCACTGTGGCGACTGCACGCAGGAAGGACAGCCGTCCTCGCAGTCGCAGTCCGAAATCAGGTCGGCGGTCTGTCGCATCAACCCCTCCACGATGTCGTAGCCGGCGCGCGTGATGCCGACCCCGCCGGGGTGGCCGTCGTAGATGAAGATAGTCGATTGGTCGGTGTGGGCGTGGTACGGCGTCGAGAGCCCGCCGATGTCGCCGCGGTCACAGAGTAGTCGGAGCGGAAACAGCGAAATCATCCCGTGTTCCGCGGCGTGGATGCCGCCGTTGAAGCCGTAGTCGCGCCCCTCCGGGCGGTCGCCCGATAGCTCGCGCATCTCCGATTCCACGTCGCCGGGCACGGTGAAGTACAGCGCCTTCGTCCGCAGACTCGTCTCCGGGAGGTCGAGCAGTTGCTGGCCGATGGTCGTCCCGCGTTTCGGGTCGCGGCGCTCGAACCCCGTTATCTGCTTGCGCATCGTCACCTCCGCGAACCGGACCTCCACGTCGGACCGCGCCGACAGCGGTTTCGACAGGATGTCCCGCTCGACCGTGATGTGCTTGTCGTGGAGGACTCGGGTGTAGTAGTCCGCCCACGTCGGCTGGAGTCGGGCCACGTCGCGGTCCAAATCCAGCTCCGCGACCTCGTACGTCTGGCCCTGATGGTGGTAGACCGAGCCGGGGTGGGCGTCTCGAAGCGCGTCGTCGAACGCGAGCGTGGCGATGGTCTCGTTGTTCCGCGTGTCCATCAGTTGCACCTCGCGGTCGGTGATGGTCCGGAGGCTCATCGCGTGCTGCGGGCTCTCGCTCCCGCTGTGGGTCCACCGGAGGCCGTCGTCCGTCTCCCGGCGCGCCAGCGTCCCGTCGGCTTCGAGGTTGGAGACGACGCCGGGGAACGACCCGCCGAAGTGCGACTCGTCTCCGGTCGAGAGCCAGTTCTCCGCGGCCGCACAGGCGACGTGCGAGGGGAGGAGATGGTCGTTTTCCGGGTCCGAGACGGCGCGTTCGGGGTCACCGTCGAAGAACTCGGCGGGGTGGTTCATCAGGTACTGGTCGAGTTGGTCCTCGCCGCCGACGAGGACGACGAGCGCGGGTCTATCGCCGCGACCCGCCCGCCCGGCCTGTTGCCACGCGGACATCCGCGTGCCGGGGTAGCCGTCGATGAGCACCACGTCGAGACCCCCCACGTCGACGCCGAGTTCGAGCGCGTTGGTGCTCCAGACGCCCGCGATGTCGCCGTCGTGCAGGCCGGCCTCGATTTCCCGCCGCCGGTTGTGGGTCAGCGAGGCCTGATACGCCGCCACCTCGCCGGCGAGTTCGTGCTCGCCGCGACTCCGGAGGTCGCTCGCGCTCTCGGAGGCGTACCGCTCGGCGGCCTGTCGAGCCCGGGTGAACGCCAGCGTCTGGTGACCGCGCGCGACGAGGTCGACGAAGAGGTTCTTGGTCTCGACGTGGCCCGAGCGCCGCCGCCCCGACCTGCCGGCGTCGGGGTTGTCGTACTCCGGCGGGTTCCAGAGGAGCCAGTTGGTCTCGCCGGTCCCGCTCGTGTCCTCGTCCACGAGCGCGAAGGAGTCCTCTCGCTCGCCCGTGATGCGCGCGGCGTGCTCGACGGGGTTGCCGATGGTGGCCGAACAGCAGACGAACTGCGGGTCGGCACCGAACCGCTCGCAGACGCGCTTGAGTCGGCGGATGAGCAGGGCGACATGGCTCCCGAACACGCCGCGATAGCCGTGGACCTCGTCGATGACGACCGTCTCAAGCGAGGAGAAAAACCACTCCCACAGCCGGTGGGCGTGCGGGAGCAGCGCGTAGTGAACCATGTCGGGATTCGAAAGCAGGACCGTCGGCATCCGCTTTCTGACCTCGCGTTTCTCCGACTTCGACAGCCGGCCGGTGTACTGGTCGACCGAGACGCGGCTGCCGAAGCCGAGGGCGCGCGCGAGGTCCGACAGTGTGTCGAGTTGGTCGGCGACGAGCGCGTTCTGCGGGCCGAGATAGAGCGTCCGGCCGCCGTGGTCCATCGCCCGTTCGAACGCCGGCACGGTGTACGCGAGGCTCTTGCCGCTCGCGGTCCGCGTCGCCAAGACGACGTTGTTCCCGTCGCGGACCGCCTCGACCGCCTCGGCCTGATGCCGGTAGAGCCGGTCGATGCCGCGGTCTTCGAGGGCCGACGCCAGTCGCGGTTCGAGATCCACGTCGGCGAAGGTGGGCTCGCGCGCTTCGAACCGGCGGTGGGATCGAATCTGCCCCTCGTAGTACGGTCTGGTCCGGAACCACTCGATGAGGTCGTCCACACGCCTACTGTGGACGTGGCCGCCCTAACGCTGTCGCAGTTCTGTCGTGGTAGCACGAGTCACAGTAGCCACGCCGTTTTTGTTCTTCGCGTCCCGACGGAAGCCTATGAACGAACCCGCGGATGCCGTCCTCATCTACGACGGCGAGTGCGCCTACTGCTCGGTCGCCGCGTCGGCGCTGAAGCGCCTCGACGACGTGGAAGCGATTTCGTGGTACGACGACGCGGCGCAGGCGTTCCTCGACGCCCAGTTCGCGGACGTGCCGTTCGCCATGGTCCTCGTCGACCGGCGGGAGAGTCGCGTCTACGCCGGCCGCGCCGCCGCGAAGGAACTCACCGATCGAGCCGGGATGCCCGGCCTCCTCAGCAGTCTCGTCCGCGACAATTACGACAGAATCGCGAAGGTCGTCGGCACCGCCAGCGGCCGCGGCCGCGACCCCGACGACGTCCACAGCGTCTACGACCTCGACGCCGACGCAGCCGGTCTGTTTTCGGACCTCCTCGACAACGCCGAACCGAGACCCGCCGAACTTTCGTAGTCGGGGCCACGTTCGTCACTCGATGAGCGACCCGAGGAACCCGACCGACGAGAATCCGACAGTCCACTCGCTCGACCCCGCGGTCCTCGGCACCGACGACGACCCGCTGGCCCTCGGTTCTCGGTCGCCCGTCGGAACGTACGCGTTGGTCTTCGACGCGCCCGCGGCGACCATCGACGTCGGCGCGTTGGGTGAGCACCGCGTTTCCGCCGGTGCCTACGTCTACGTCGGCAGCGCGTTCGGAACGGGCGGACTGCGACGCGTCCTCCGCCACCGGCGCGTCGCGGCCGGCGACCACGACGCCCGCCATTGGCACGTCGACTACCTCGGTGGCCATCCGGCCGTCGAACTCGCGCGCGTCGTCTGCGTTACCGACCGCGACGTGGAATGCGCGGTCGCGGTCGAACTGGCGTCGTCGCTCGGCGCGACCGCCGTCGATGGCTTCGGCTCGTCGGACTGTTCGTGCGACGCGCACCTCGCGCGCGGTGACTCGGTCGAGACGGCGACACCGCTCGTCGAAGCAGCATTTCGAAGCAAAATGTGAAGGGGGATGTCTCCCCCCTCTGACGCCCGAACCGGACCGGGCACCCCGGATCGGACGAAAAGCCGGTTGTCAGAGGCACCCCGGCACACTCCCATACTGCTGCTACACGCTTTAGTTCACCCATCGCATCACTCAGTCACACTGTGAGTTAGAGTATATAAATACATTGTTTCTTTATATACTTGTGCTCGATTCTCCTGTTCTTTAAGTAGTACGACGTTCATGTAGTTCGACATGGTTCGGTCCGAGGCTGACGAGGTGTTCGACGTGCTCGCGTCGCGGGCCGACGTGCTCGAGGCCGTCGTTCGCCAGCCTCGGACCACTGCGGAACTCGTGAGCGGGCTCCCGGTGTCGCGCTCGACCGTCGACCGCGGCCTCCGCGAGTTAGAGCGCGCGGGTTTCGTCGAGACGAGCGACCGCGTCAACCGCCCGACGCTCGCCGGGCGAATGGCGCTCGACACGTACTCGAACTTCGTCGAGTGTCTGGAGGACATCGACGCGGCCGCCGCAGTGCTCGACTCGCTCAGTTCGGACGCGCCGCTCGCGCCGGTCTTCCTCGACGGCTGTGAGGTCGTCGCCGCCGATGACGGCCTCGGCCCCGCGCTCTCGAAGCTCACGTCCTTCGTCGAGGGCTCGACGTCGATACGCGGCTTCGTCCGTGGGGCGCTTCCCTCGCAGGTCGACGCCTACTACCGGGCAGTCGTCGAAGACGGTACTCCGGTCGACCTCGTCGCCACCGACGACGTGATCCAACGGCTCATCACCGCCTACCGGCCGCAGCTCGCCGAGGCGTGGTCGGTCAACTCCTTTTCGCTCCGGTCGGTCGAATCGCTTCCCTACAGTCTCGTCGTCTCCGACCTCCCGGACGGTCCCGTCGCGTTCCTGGTCGCGTACTCCGAACACGGGCTCACGGGTATCATCTACAACGAGTCACTGTCGGCGGTGTCGTGGGCCAGAGAGCGAATCGAGGACTGTCAGGCGGACGCCTCGCCGCTCCCCCGACCGCCGGTCGACAAGAGCTGACGACCCCGCACGCTCGGCCGATGTCCGCGCGACCCCAACGACTTACGGGAGCCACCGCGAAGGAGTCCCAATGACGACGACGTTCCCAGAAATCCCCTATCTAGAGTGGATTGTCGACCGGGCGGACGAGGCCGCCCACGACCTCGCGACGAGCGACCTCGGGTCGTCCCGGCGCAGCGACGACCTCGTCCCGCCGGCCCTCGCGGGACGCGCTGACCCCGAGGACGCGACGCTCACCGGACAGCTCGCGGCGCGCTACGACGTCCCCGAGTCGTCGGTCCTCGTCACCGCGGGCGCGACGAACGCGAACTTCCTCGCCGCCTGCGCCCTGCTCGACGTCGCAACCGATGGCGGCGAAGACCACGACGAAGATGCCTCGCGCCCGCAGGTGCTCGTCGAAAAACCCGGCTACCAGCCGCTCGTGGCCACTTCCGAGGCGCTCGGCGCGCGCGTCGACCGCTTCGTCCGCCCGCCCGAGTACGACTACGAGCTCGAACCCCATCGCCTCGACGGGGCCTCAACAGACGACTTCGCCTACGCTATCGTCACCAACCGCCACAACCCATCGGGCAAGCTCACGCCGCGCGCCGAACTCGCCGAGGTCGCAGCGGCCGCGGCCGACGCCGGTGGCTACCTCCTCGTCGACGAGGTGTACGCGCCCTTCGTCGACCCCGCCGCCGACGGTCCCTTCGGCGGTATCACGGCGTCGGGCCTCGACAACACCGTCGTCACCGGATCGCTGACGAAGTTCTACGGCCTCGGTGGGCTCCGCGTCGGCTGGATTATCGGTCCCGAAGAAGTCGTCGAGCGCGCCCGCTCGGCGTCGATGTACCTGCCCGCAGTCGCCGAGCCGAGCACTAAACTCGCTCGGCGCGCACTCCACCACGGCGACGAGATAGAGGCCGCCGCCCGCGAGCACCTCTCGGCGAACCACGACCTCCTCGCCACGTTCGTCGCCGAGCGCGACGAACTCGACGGCCGTATCCACGCCGGCGGGACGTTCGCCTTCCTCGACCACGCCTTGGCCGACGGTGGCGCGGTCGCGGACGCCGCGTGGGACCGCGGCGTGCTCGTCGTCCCCGGTCGCTTCTTCGACGCACCGGAGTCGTTCCGCATCTCCCTCGGCGGCGACCCCGAGGCGATGGAAGCCGGCCTCGCCGCCTTCGGCGACGCGCTCGACGACCTCGCCGAGTAACTCGGCTCGCCGCTCCGACTCGCACCCTCCGGCGTCGCTCCCGCCCTACTGCTCGGTCTTCTCGATGAGCGGGTGCTGGAGGTAGTCGTTGACCTCCACGTCAGCGAGCGATTGGAGGCCGCCGAGGCGAGCCATTCGGCGCAGACCCAACTCGCCGACTTCCTCCGGCGAGACCGTGAGAACGTGCGCGAGCATCCGGTCGATGTCGAGCCGATCTGCGGCCATCGCCCGGTGGTGGCCGTCGACGAGGAGCGTTTCGGGACCGTGGGAGACGACGATGAGCGGCTCCGCGAGACCGTTCTGGAGCTCGTACTTCCGGCCTTCGAGCTCGTCGCCGTACACCTCCCGTTGGGTCGGAATCAGCGAGTCGACTGTGACCTCTCGCTCGGCGACGCCGATGGACGCGTCGTGGGTCCGTTCGAGCATCTCGCGGGTGCTCTGGACCTTCGAAGGCGTCGTCCGTTCGATCTGGCTCCGCACCGCGTCGCCGTTCGAAAAGAGGCCGAGCAGCACCCGGTCGTCGTCGACGACGGGGAGGAACTGGTGGCCGGTGCGGAAGATGACGCGCGCGGCGTTCTTCACCGTCATCTCCGGGCGGACGACCACGAGGTCGCGGCTCATCACCGACTCGACCCGCACGTCGCCGTTGACCTCCAAGAGGTCTATCGCGCCGACGAACCCGAGGAGGTGGTCGTCGCCGTCGACGACCGGGAGCCCGCCGTACTGCGGCCCCGCCTTGAGTCGGTCGACCACGTCGGTGACCCACGCGTCGGGGCCGACGGTCTCCACGTCGGTCGTCATGTACGCGTCGACACGCACGTCGTCGAGTTCCATCGGTGTCATTGGTGGTTCACTCGCATCTCGGTCGTCCCGCGGTTGGCCGCGGAGCGCCCTAAACGTATCTGCGTCGAAAAACGAGGAGAGACGGTGACCGCCGTCGTGTCCGTCTCGCGGCCGCCGCCGAGTCACCGAGACGCGCCGCGGCGTCCGCTTTTACGCGTCGATGGCGCGCGCGAGCACTTCGACCGGGTGCGGCGGGTCGTCGTTCGCGCCGTCCATGTCTTCGAGTTGCGTCCGGCAGGACGCGCCGGGCGCGACGACCACGTCGCCGGGGCTCTCGGCCACTTGGCCTTCGAGGATGTTCCCGATGGCCTTCGACATGGAGTAGTGCTCGGCCTCGTAGCCGAACGACCCGGACATCCCGCAGCACGTCGAGTCCAGCGGGTCCACCTCGAAGCCGGCGCGGCGGAGGACGCCCACCGCGTGGTGGTCCTTCTTCGTGGACTTCTGGTGGCAGTGGCCGTGGTAGGTCAGGTAGTCGTCCTGCGGGTGGAACGACAGCGACTCGTCCAGCCGGAAGGCGTCGACGTACTCCATGACGCCGTAGGCGTTGGCCGCGACGGCCTCCACGTCGTCGCCGGAGAGCAGGTCGAGGTAGTCCGACTGGAACATCACCGCGTCCGAGGGCTCACAGAGGACGATGTCCCAGCCCTCCTCGACGTAGGGCGCGAGCACCTCGACGTTCTGTTCGGCGTCGGCGCGGGCCTTGTCGAGGAAGCCCTTCGAGTGCGGCGGCCGGCCGGAGCCGGCGACGCCCTCCGGAATCCGAACGTGGACGTTCGCGGCCTCCAGCGCCTTCACGGCGGCCTTCCCGACTTCGGGGTGGTTGTAGTTCGTGTACGTGTCGGGGAACAACAGCACCTTGCGGTCGGCCTGCGCCTCGGGGATGTCGGGCGATCCGCGACCCTCGAACCAGTCAACGAAACTCGTCGAATGGAATTTCGGGAGCGAGCGCTCCTTGGCGATGCCGACGGTCTTCTCCATGACCGTCCGCGCGCCCGGCACCTTGGTCGCCGCGTTGGCGAGGGGGGCGAACGCCGACCCGAGTTTGGACAGCGAATCGATGTTGGCAAAGAGCTTGTCGCGGAGGCTGGAGCCGTTGCGCTGGTGGTACTCGTGGACGACCTCGGCTTTCATCTTCGCCATGTCGACCTCGCTCGGGCAGTCTTTCGAACAGCCCTTACAGCCGACACAGAGGTCGAGCACCTCGTCGACGAACTCGTCGGTGAACATCTCGTCTTCCGGAAGACCGCCGCTCATCGCCTGCCGGAGCATGTTGGCGCGGCCGCGGGTCGCCTGAATCTCCTCTTCGGCGGCGCGGAACGTCGGACACATCACGCCGCCGACCGTGGACTGCTGGCCGCGACAGCCGGCACAGCCGTGGCAGAGTTCGACCATGCCCTCGAACCCGTTGTCGTTGTCCCAGTTCAGCGCCGGTTCGAAGCCGGCGTCGAACTCGTAGTCGGGGGAAAACCGGAGGTTCTCGGTCATGTCGTAGTCGCCGCAGATGTTCCCCGGGTTCAGGAGCCAGTCGGGGTCGAACGCGGTCTTGAGGTCGCGGAAGACGTTCCAGAGGTGGTCGCCGTACAGTTTGCGGTTCCACTGGGTCCGCGCGCGACCGTCGCCGTGCTCGCCCGAGACGGAGCCGCCGTACTTGACGACGAGGTCCGTCACCTCGTCGGCGATGGCCTCGAACGTCTCGACGCCCTCGGCCGTCTTCGTGTTGACCAGTGGGCGGATGTGCAACACGCCCGGTCCGGCGTGGGCGTAGTACGAGGCGAAGGTGTCGTGTTCGTCGAGGATGTCCTGGAAGTCCGAGACGTACGCCGGGAGGTTCTCGGCCGGGATGGCGGTGTCCTCGATGTACGCGATGTGCTTCTCGTCGGTCGTCCGACCGAGGAGAATCGGGAGCCCCGACTTGCGCATCTTCCAGAACTTCGCGCGGGTGTCTGCGTCGTGGGCCTCCATGAAGTCGGTCGCGCGGCGCTCCGTTTCTGTCACCGAGGCCGAGCCCTCGTCGGGGTCGAACTCGGTCCCGTCGGGGTCGATGACGCGGTCTTCGATGAGGTTCGCCACCTTCTGTTTGCCGGCCTCGTCGGAGTCGGCGTAGAACTCCACGAGGAGCGTCGAGTCCGTGCCTTCGGGGAGCATGCCGACCACGTCGGCGAACTCGGCGGTGTCGCGCGCGAGGTCGAGCAACACGTCGTCCATGACCTCGACGGCCGCGGGCTCGTGTTCAAGGATGGGCGCGACGTCGTGCATCGCGTCGATGACGTCGTCGTAGGTGAGAAGCGCCACCGACGCGGTGTTCGGAATCTCCTCCAGCGAGACGGTCGCCTTCGTCACGATGCCGAGCGTGCCCTCGCTCCCGGCGATGAGCCGACCGAGGTTGACGCGGCCGGCCTCCCAGTCCTCGTCGATGCCCGCGTCGTCGGGCGTGCGTCGCTCGCCGCGCATCTCGTCGACGAGCATGTCGAGGTTGTAGCCCGAGACGTTGCGCTTCAGGTCGGGGAAGCGCTCGGAAATCTCGTCGGCCTCCTCGTCGAGTATCCGCGCGACCTCCGCGTAGATTCGGGCTTCGAGGTCGCCGTCGGGGTCGCCGGACTCGCGGAGTTCGTCGACGCTCACCTCGCCGAACGTCGTCACCGTGCCGTCCGCGAGGACGAGTTCCAGCTCCTCGATGTAGTAGTCGGTCTTGCCGTACTTCAGCGAGTGCGAGCCGGTGGAGTTGTTGCCGATTGCGCCGCCGAGCGCGGAGCGGTCGCCCCACGCCGGGTCGGGCGCGAACTTCAGGCCGTGGGGGGCGAGTTCCTCGTTGAGTTCGCCGAGGCGGACGCCCGCTTCAGCCGTGGCCGTCCGCGCCTCGGGGTCGATTTCCTCGACACCGCCCATGTGGCGGGCGAGGTCGAGGACGACGGCCTCGTTGACGGTCTGGC
This sequence comes from Haloferax sp. AB510, assembly GCF_024136985.1. Lineage (NCBI taxonomy): Archaea > Methanobacteriati > Methanobacteriota > Halobacteria > Halobacteriales > Haloferacaceae > Haloferax > Haloferax sp. AB510. The sequence goes on along the minus strand of NZ_JAMYJY010000012.1, from coordinate 22,753 downwards.
CGGCGAGGCTCGTGCCGCCGCCGCGGGGGAGGACGGGAATCTCGCGGTCGGCGCAGTACTCCATCACCGCCGCCACGTCGGCCGTCGAGGTCGGCATGACGACGCCGATGGGGACTTGCTCGTAGGCCGACGCGTCGGTCGCGTACAGCGTTCTCGTGTAGGAGTCGAAGCGCACGTCGCCCTCGACGAGGGATTCGAGGTCTTCGACCAGCCCCGGCCGCTCGACGTCGTCGCTGACGTAGTCGTAATCGCCAGCGAGCGCGGGGTCGGTGGCCGGTTCGTGCGTGTTGGATGCCATTGATTAGCTCTGTCGTATGTCGGTTTGCGTGAACGGATAAAGACACCCGGTGACGGGTGTCGCTCCGGGTCGCGCGCGGGTAGTTTGCGAGTCGATTCGCGACCCGAACCGAGTCGGGTCGGGTCAGTCTGAGTCAGTCCGGGCCGGGACGGCGCAACACGGGACGAGTCAGGCCGCTCCGAGTCGGGAGCGCCGACCGGTCAGAACACGCCCGGGAACAGCACGTAACTGAACAGGAGCGTGAGGACGCCGGTCGCGGTCCCGTAGTACAGAAGCGGGATGAGTTCGAGGCGGATGACGCGGCCCTCCTCGCCGACGAGGCCGACGACCGCGAGCGCGGCGACGACGTTGTGGACGGCGATGAGGTTGCCGATGGCCCCGCCGACCGCCTGCGCGCCCAGCATGACGGTCTTCGACGTGCCGATCTGGTCGGCGACGCCGTACTGGAAGGTGCCGAACAGGATGTCGGAGACGGTGTTCGACCCCGCGAGGAACGCGCCGAACGCGCCCACGAAGGCGGCGAAGAACGGGTAGGCACCGCCCGCGATGCCGGCCATCCCCTCCGAGAGGACGATGAGCATGCTGTCGGTGCCCGTCGCGTTACCCGACTGGAGCATTATCTGGACGGTCGCCACGGCGAACAGCAGCGCGATGACCGCCGGCATGACTTTCTCGGCGGTCTCGGCCCACGTCGCTTTGACCTGTTTCGCGTCCATGTCGTGGAGACCGATGGTGACGAGGTGGACCACGAGGAACACCGCGCCGGGCAGGTAGAGCAACTGGAAGTCGCCGGTCAGCCCCGTGCCCCAGATGTCGGCGTACTCGAAGACGAGATTCGACGTGAGGAAACTCGTCAGCGGGTCGAACACGCGGGTGACGACGAGCAGGGCCGCGACGAGGACGTACGGCGTCCACGCCTTCCAGAGCGACATCTGCTGGGCGACGCCCCCGTCAGCAGCGACCGCGCCGCCGCGTTTGCTCGTCTCGCCGGGTTGGATGTCGCCGACCCAGTGGTCGGGCCACTCGGTCTGCGGTGCGAAGTCCCACTCCTCGTCGGGGTGGAAGAAGCCGGCCTTGAGCGCGGAGACGGTGAGCAGCAGTCCGACCATCGCGCCGACGAGGCCGGGGAACACCGGTCCGAGGAAGTAGGCCGTGAGGAAGTACGGCACCGAGAAGGACGCCCACGCGAACAGCGTGAGCGGAAGCACTTCGAGCGCCGGTTTGATAGAGCGTTCCTCGCCGAAGAAGCGCGTCATCATGGCGACGCCGATGAAGGGGAGCACGACGCCGACGACGACGTGGTTCATCGCCGCGAAGACGGCGATTTCGGACACCCACTGTTCGACGCCCATACCCTGCGCGTCGAGCGCGTTCGTGATGACCGGCACGTCGTCGAAGATGTCTATCATCCCGATGATGAGCGGCGTGCCGACCGCGCCGAAGGTGATAGCCATGAGGTTCCCCGTCAGCGCGACCACGACGGCCGCGAGCGGCGGGAAGCCGAGACCCACGAGGAGCGGGCCGACGATTGCCGCGGGCGTGCCGAAGCCGGCGGCCGCCTCGATGAACGAGCCCATGAGGAACACCAGCAGGACGACCTGCACGCGGCGATCCTCGCTGATGGAGGCGAAGCCGTTGTTGATGGCGTCGAACGCGCCCGTCTGCTTGAGCGTGTACAGGAGCAAGATAGCTCCGAAGACGATGTACAGGATGTTCGAGGCGGTGATGAAGCCGTTGATGGTCGACGCGATAATCCACTGCGGTGTCATGCCCCAGCCGAGGACGCCGGCCCCGATTGCGACGAGCCACGCGACGGGCATCGCCCGCGTCGCGGGCCAGTACCGCCCGACCATCAGATAGGCGATGGTGATGAGCGGGAGCAGGGCGATGAGCGCGTCGGTTGCGCTAACCATGCCGCACACTCCCACAGTTCGTTCCAGCCTGTGCCGTTCCAGATTCGTGCCTGATGCGGTGCATCGTGGAATCCGCTACACAACTTTTGTGATATATATCTATCGTTCGTCGCTATTCCTGACAGATCGGTTGGGGCCGTCTTCTCCGGAGTACGGAATCCAGTACACTCGTGGATAACGCGCCAAATACGCGATTAAACGCCGATTTCTTGTCCCTCATGGTCTATCCTGTCTGTTCGGGTTCGGAGCGAAATCGGAAAAACGAGCCCCGAAACGGCCACTTCATACGTGTTTCTCGGCCATAACACACGACTGAATCGGTGGTACACTCGTGTGTAAAGGCTTATGCAGTCGTGTGGAAAGGACATATCATGGAAGATGAGTCTCGCGCGCGCTCCCGAAACGAGCACGGACAGTACGTGGGACGAATCTCGCTGGACGCCGTCTTGGATGTGTTCGAGGAGCGCGACGACGCCGCTCGACCCCTCACCGCCACCGACGTGATGGAGGCGCTCGACTGCTCGCGGCGCACCGCGCACAACAAACTGAACGAACTCGAAGAACGCGGCGACCTCGCCACCCGGAAAGTCGGCGCTCGGAGCCGGGTGTTCTGGATTCCGATGGTCGCCGACGCGGACTCGGCCGCGGGGCGGGCCGCGGCTTCGACGGCCCCGGACTCATCCCCTGAAACCGCGGCCACGGGCGAGGCCGACGACTCTGACGGCCTCGACCACCCGCCCGCCGTCTCGTCCGCCATCGAGCGCGCCGACCTGCCGGGGAGCGGCCCGATGCTCGACGCCCGCCGCGAGGCGCTGTCGGCGGCGTACCAGTACCTCACCGACCATCCGGAGGCGAAAAAGGCGGACTTCCTGCGGGACGTGTACCGCGACTACCCCGCCGGCTTCGAGTCCGCCGAGGGCTGGTGGAACGCTATTCAACCGGCGCTCAAGCAACTGCCCGGCGTCGACCCGCCGGAAGAGCGCGGCCACATCTGGCACTTCCTCGGCGGGTAGTCCGATTTTCGAACGTGGCTCTCACCCTACGAATTTATACACTATCGGGCCACAATTCCGGCAAACGCATCGATGTCAAGCGATTCGTCGTCTGAGAGTTCCGTCTCGGAGTGTGGCCGCTCGTGAGCGACGGTCGCCCCGGTTCAGACGCGGACACATCCGCCGGTTCAGACGACTCCAACGCGGAACCCTCGGAATCCGCGCCCTCGACGGAACCGAGCGTCGCTGGCGGTGACGACGTCTACGCCTCCGAAGTCGAGGGAAAACAGTACCGCGGTACCTGGTATCTCCCACTTTGCTACGAGGAGTTGGAGGAGTCGGACGACTCGGACGACTACCCCGAGTCGGGTGAGGGCGGGTCGTTCCGCCTCGCCGACCTCCCGCGGGTTCCCCGCGTCGGCCACGTCGTCGGTCCCTCGGCCATCATGCTCGGGGCGTCGCTCGGGAGCGGCGAGACGCTCTTTTGGCCCGTGTTGACCGCGCAGTACGGCTGGGGGGTCTTCTGGGCGTTCGTCGTCGGCGTCTTCACGCAGTTCCTCATCAACACGGAGCTTCAGCGCTGGACGCTCGCCACCGGCGAGAGTATTTTCCGCGCGTTCGCACGCGTGGGGTCGTACTGGCCGTGGGCGTTCCTCGTCGGCGGCCTCATCAGCCTCGGGTGGCCGGGGTGGGCCGCCGGCGCGGCGCAGGTCGCCACGACGGCGCTCGGACTCGACGGGTCGGTCGCGCTCTTCGGCGCGTCGCTCGCGACGTGGAAACTCGTCGCCGCCGCCCTCATGGGCGTCATCTGGCTCTCGTACCAGGTGTCGTCGGTCATGTACAACGCCGTCGAGGTGTTCCAAATCGGCCTCCTGTTCGTCGCCATCGGCGCGGCCCTGTTGCTCGTCGCCGTCACCGGCTCGTGGGTCGAGTTCGCGGACCTGCCCGCGGCCGCGGGGTCGGTCGGAACGCTCCCCGAGGGGCTCGACATCGCGGTCTTCCTCGGTGGCCTCGCCTTCGCCGGCGCGGGCGGCTATCTGAACCTCTCGCAGAGCCTCTGGATGCGGGAGAAGGGCTACGGCATGGGCAACTATCAGGGGCGCGTGAAGAACCCGCTGCGCGGTGACGACCCCGAACCCATCGAGCGCGACGGGTTCGCGTTCCGCCCGACGCTGACGAACCTCCGCCGCTGGCGCGGCTGGTGGCGCGTCGTCCAACTCGAACACCTCCTGACGTTCGTGTTCGGTTTGCTCCTCGTCGCCCCCGCGCTGATGAGCGTGGCCATCCGCTACGCGTCGGGGTCGACCGCCAACGCCATCCAGATGTGGCTCGGCGACGTCGTCCCGCTGCTCGGTCCGGTCGGTTCCTTTCTCGTCTTCGCCGTTCTCTTCGTCGCGCTCTTTACCACCGAGTACGCCATTGTCGAGTCGTTCGTCCGTAACAGCGCCGACGCCCTCTACGAGTCCTACGGCCGAGAGGCCGGCTGGGACCTCCCGAAACTGTTCTGGCGGCTCCTCACCGCCTTCTGCGTCTGGGGCGTCGTCATTATCCTCCTGTTTAGTTCACCGTTCGAGGGCCAAGAGCCGTTTTTCTTCCTCGTCGTCGGGGCCGCGATGTCCGGCGTGATGATGTGGCCCTACACCGCGCTCGTCCTCGTGATGAACACGACTCGGCTCCCCGAACACATCCAACCCGGCTGGGCGCGGGTCGTCGGCATGTGGTGGGCGACGGGCTTCTATGGCTACTTCAGCGTCCTCCTCGTCGGGACGTGGCTGACCACCATCGGTCTCGAGACGTTCCGGACGGTCCCGACGGTCCTCGGGAGCGGGACCGGCGGCTACCTCCTCTGGGCGGGCTACTTCGTCGTGCAGGCCTACGCGGTGACGAAGTCCGCCGCCGGCAAGCGCGACGCGGTGGGAACGGTCGCCGACGCCGACGAGGCGGCCGGCCGATTTTCCTGACTCCTATCCTTCATAATTAACCGACAGCGGGGTGTCTGAACCCGAAGAACGATTATGTAGAACGCGCTAGCTCAACGTATGTCAACCGGCACGGTTGCGACGTTCGAGGACTCCCTCGAACGACTCGAAGTAGGCTGGACACACGCGTCTCCCGATGGGCTGGCAGACGTGCTCGAAGGACTCTGTTCGGACCAGACTATCGGCGTTGACCTCCCGTACGACGGCGTCGACCTCCCCGAATGGGTGAACACGGACCCGACCCCCGCGGACCTCTGCGAGGCGAACGCCGGTATCACGGCGGCCGGACTGGGCATCGCGGACTACGGCAGCGTCGTCGTGCAGGGCACGCCCGACGGCATCGAGCCGGTGAGTCTGTTCGGCGACCTCCACGTCGCCGTCCTCCGGCGGTCGGACATCGTCCCCGGCATGCCCGAGGCGTTCGACTGGCTGGGCGAGGAGTTCCGCACGGGGCACTCCTCGGCCATCATCGCCACCGGCCCCAGCGCCACCGCCGACATGGGCGCGCTGGTGAAAGGTGCGCACGGTCCGAAGGAAGTCCACGTGGTGATTCTCGATGAGTAAGGCGCGCGAGACCAAGGCGGCGAAGATCCGACAGCTGATGGAGACCGAGGGCGACGCCGTCGGCACGAGCACCCGCGGATTCAACGAGGGGCGCTACCAGTCGGTCCAGACGCTCGACGACTACGAGGGGCTGAAGTCCGAAGCGCGGGCCATCAAGGAAGACGCCATCGAGCGCCTCCCCGAACTCATCGATCAGTTGCGCGAGACGGTCGAATCGAACGGCGGCACGCTCTACATCGCCGACGACGCGGCCGACGCGAACCAGTACATCCGCGAGGTCTGCGAGGACAAGGAGGCCGAGCGCGTCGTCAAGTCGAAGTCGATGACCTCCGAGGAGATAGAGGTCAACGAGGACCTCGAGGCCGCCGACATCGACGTGGTCGAGACCGACCTCGGCGAGTGGGTCCTGCAGGTCGCAGACGAGTCGCCGTCGCACATCGTCGCGCCCGCCATCCACAAGTCGCGGGAGGCCATCGCCGACCTGTTCAACGAGACGTTCGAGCCCGACGAGCCCCTCGAAACCGCGGAGGAACTCACGATGTTCGCCCGCGAACAGCTCGGCGAACTCATCGAGGGCGCGGACGTGGGGATGACTGGCGCGAACTTCATCACCGCCGACACCGGGACGATGGCGCTCGTCACTTCCGAGGGCAACGCCCGGAAGACGGCCGTCGTGCCCGACACGCACGTCGCGGTCGCCGGCGTCGAGAAGGTCATTCCGACCGTCGAGGACCTCCGTCCCTTCGTCGAACTCATCGGCAAGTCGGGGACGGGACAGGACATCACCTCCTACATCTCGCTTCTGACCCCGCCGGTCGAGTCGCCGACCGTCGACTTCGACGCCCCGGACACGCCGCTTTCGGCGACCGAGACGGACCGCGACTTCCACCTCGTCCTCATCGACAACGGGCGGTTCGACATGCGCGAGGACGACCAACTGCGCGAGACGCTCTACTGCATCCGGTGTTCGGCGTGTTCCAACGTCTGCGCCAACTTCCAGCACGTCGGCGGCCACGCCTTCGGCGGCGAGACCTACTCCGGCGGCATCGGCACCGGCTGGGAAGCCGGTGTCGAGGGTCTCGACAGCGCCGCGGAGTTCAACGACCTCTGTACCGGCTGTAGCCGGTGTACCACCGCCTGCCCGGTCGAAATCGACATCCCGTGGATAAACACGGTCGTCCGCGACCGAGTCAACCGCGGCGAGGTGTCCGAACTCGACTGGCTCGTCGAGGGGCTCACCCCCGACGAGGAACCCGGCGGCGTCAGCCTCCAGAAGCGCTTCTTCGGCAACTTCGAGACGGCCGCGAAGGTCGGGAGCTTCTTCGCGCCCGTCTCCAACTGGGCCGCCGGCCTCGGCGTCTCCCGCGACATCATGGAACGGTTCCTCGGTATCGACGCCCGCCGCGAGCTCCCCGCCTTCCAGCGCGAGACGCTGAAAGACTGGTTCGAGAACCGAACTTCGCGGGTCGACGACCCGGTCCGGACCGCCGTGCTCTACCCCGACGTGTACACGAACCACGTGCAGGTCGAACGCGGGAAGGCCGCCGTCCGCACCCTCGAAGCCCTCGGTGTCGACGTAATCGTCCCCGACGTTCGCTCGTCGGGCCGCGCCCCACTCTCGCAGGGCATGATTGCGACCGCGGAGGACCACGCTCACGACGTGTACGCCGGCCTCGCGGAGCACATCGACGACGGCCGCGACATCGTCGTCATCGAGCCCTCGGACCTCGCGATGTTCCGAACCGAGTACGAGAAGTTCCTCCCCGAGAAGTCCTTCGAGCGCATCTCCGAGGCCAGCTACGAGGTCATGGAGTACGTCTTCGGCCTGCTCGAACACGGTGCGGACGCCGACGCGCTCTCGACGAGCGAGGGCGAGGGCGTCGCTTACCACAGCCACTGCCAACAGCGCACCCTCGGCCTCGAGGGCCACACCGAGGCGGTCCTGTCGGACCTCGGCTACGACGTTGCCACCTCTGACGTGGAGTGCTGCGGCATGGCCGGTTCGTTCGGCTACAAGTCGGAGTACTACGAACTCAGCGTCGACGTTGGCTCCGAGCTACAGGGGCAGTTCCAGACCGACGAGAACAGAGACCGCACCGTCGTCGCCAGCGGGACCTCCTGTCTCGAACAGCTCGATTCGCTGCTCAGCCGGCCGACGCAACACCCGATTCAACTGGTCGCGCCGCGGCTGTAACGCCCTCGAGAACGAGCCGTCGCGGCCGACGGCTCGAACGCCTCCTTTCAACGGAATATCACGACACTATCCGGCGATTTCCCGCCGGCGTCGGACGCCCGTCTGCCGCGTGTCTGCGGCCCGAGTCGCGGGCTACGAACAATTAAGACCCGGCATCCCATGTTGGCGGATATGGACGGGACGCCCGAAGAGATTACGACGCTCGTAGGCCGGGAGGTCTACTCGAACAACGGTGTGTTCGTCGGCGAAGTCGAAGACGTCCGCCTCGACCTGGACCACGAGACGGTCACCGGTCTCGCGTTGACGGCGCTGAACGACGAACTGTTCCGCAATCAAATCGAACCCGGGAAGGGCGTTCTCATCCCGTATCGGTGGGTCCGCGCCGTCGGTGACGTCATTCTCATCAACGATGTCATCGAGCGCCTGAAGAATCCCGAAGAAGACGAAGAGTCGCTCGTCGTCTGACGTTTTAGCTTCCGTTTCCGCTCTCGCCGCCCTCCACGCCCATCGCACGGAAGAGCTTGCGCTTTACCGCTTCCTCGGTGAGTTGGAGGAGCGTGTCGCGGTTGTCGTCGTTGGACTCGATGCCCGTGAAGATGCCGAGCGGAATCTCGACGGACCCCTGCGTGGAGTGGCCGCCGGCCTCGCCGATGCCGGTGAAGGCGTCGCTCAGAATCTTCCCGATGTTCATGCGGATGTCCTTCGACCGCGCCGCGAGGTAGATGGTATCGTCAGCGATGCCGAAGACGGCCGTCGTGGTGATTCCCTCCAGATTCAGGAGGTGCTGGGCCGCCTGCGTCAGCGCGTCGCGGTCGCGGATGAACCCCGCGTTCGAGACGAGGTGCGAGCCCTGCACGTCGCGGTTCTGGATGGCCTCGGCGAGCACGTCCAGCGTCTCCGGCGACATCGACGGCGACTCGACCTTTTCGAGCGTGTCGTGGTCGGCGAAGGGGTAGAGATACGCCGCGGCCGTCAGGTCCGCGGGCGTCGTGTCGCGCTTGAAGTCGAGTGTCTCGGCGCGGATGCCGTAGAGAAGCGCCGTTGCCACCGCCTGTGATGGGCTGAGGTCGAACTCTTGGATGTACTTCGTGAGAATCGTCGAGGTCGAAGAGACGTTCGGCCGCACGTCGGTAAAGCGGGCGTCGATACCCTCGTCGGGCTCGAAGTGGTCGATGAACACCGTGATGTCGGCGTCGCCGAGGTCGGGCATCCCCGACTTCATGTGGTCGACGAGCGCGACCGCGCCGTACTCTTCGAGCGGTTTCGAGTCGCTCCGTGGGGTGAGCTCGATGCCGAGGATGTTCACGAACGCCCGGTTCTCCTGGTGGCCCATGTCGCCCGAGTAGAGGATGTCGGCTTCGACGTCGTACTCGCGGGCGATAGCTTGGAGGGCGACCGCCGACGCGAGCGAGTCGGGGTCGGGGTTGTCGTGGGTGAGGATGGCCATCCCGTGGTCAGTGTCGCGCAGGAGGTCGGCCAGTTGGCGGGCCTTGTATTCGAGCTCGCCGGACTCGACGCTCCGAAGCGCGGAGTCGGCGATGACCTCGGAGGGGTTGATGACCACGTCGGCTCCCAGTTTCGTCAGTTCGTCCTCGGAGACGGGGTCCGACGCGCGGACGACGATGAACTGATCTTCGCCGCGGTCGCGGATGGTCGAGACGGCGGCCTTGTTGGCCTCGACGTCCGACGAGAGGATGAGAATCACGTCGCGGCCGGTGACGGCGTCGGCGAGTTCCGGGTCGGTGATATCCGTCGTCTGCGCGTTCAAGTCTTGGTCGCGCAGGGCTTCGACGCGGCTTTCGTCCTTGTCGAGGATGAGGACGTCTTTTCCCTCGTCTGTCAGTTCCTCGGCGACCGCGTGCCCGACGCTCCCGCAGCCGAGTATCGCGTACGTAGACATCGAGGAAATGCTGACCCCTGCACTCATCGTTGCCCGCTACTCCGGTCGGCCGCCACTTAACACCCACCGTTTGTTCGTTGTTTCGTGCGTGTGCGTCCCTGCCGTCGTCGTACAGAAAGGAAAGTCATTTTACCTACCGGCAGTTACGAGAGATTGCAAGGGCCGGTAGCTCAGTTAGGCAGAGCGTCTGACTCTTAATCAGACGGTCGCGTGTTCAAATCGCGTCCGGCCCATTTCCTTCATCGCAGACTTACTCCGGCAGTCGGGACTCCGTCTCGGCGGTTCGTGTCGGACTGCCGACTCGCTCGTCACCTCCGGGTGTTTTATACCCTGCTCCGAACGCTACCGAGTATGAACCAGAGTGACAGGACCGAACTGGTCCTCGTCTTCATTACGCTTCTCGTCGCCGTCGTCTTCGGGTTGGCCACGGGCGTCGGGGAGCACTTCGACCCCGACCGGTTCATCGCCGCGTTCACCCCGGATTTCGGAGTGCTGTTCGGGGCCGATGTCGTCGCGGGCGCGGTGCTCGTGGCGCTCTTCGGCGCCCTCGCGGTCGGCGCGAAGCTCCTGTTCGACTCCTGATTTCACCGACCGAGCGCGACCCACGAGTTCCCGCGGCCGGGTGACGCCGCGAGTCGAAGGGGGAACTCCGACCCGCTCGTCGCCGAGGCGAGTCGCTCCCGCAGGTCAGAAGTCGCACACGCCACCACGGTGCGCAACTCTCCGGTCTCGACCACGCGGACGGTCATCGCCCCGTGGTCGTTCATCTCCCGCTCGACTCTGATGAGGCGCGTCTCAACACCTCTCGCCGCCATCGCTCCACCCACCAGTTCCATAGTAGATGTCACTCACCGTGAAAGATAAAGCTAACCGCCGTTATCGAATGGGGCTTTAGGTCGCTCGCGGCGACGGCCGGTTCCGGAACTTCTTTTCGCCGGTTGGCCGCACACAGCCCATGGACCGCACCCGTCTCAGATTCTGGACGCTGTATCTCACTCGGTTCGCCGGCGGTTTCGGGTTCATCACGCTCGTCACGCTCCTCCCGAAGTACATCAACGAACTCGACCCGGGTGCGGTCGTCGTCCCCGAACTCGCGCTCGGCGGACTCGCGCTCGGCGGCTTCTCCCTCTCTCGCGGCTTCGTCATCGGGATGTTCACCACCGGCTTCACGCTCGCTCAGACCGTCGCCGTCGTGCCCTTGTCGTGGGCCGGCGACCGCTACGACAAACGTCTCGTGCTCGCGGGGACGGTCGGTCTCGGCGCGGTCGTCTACGCCGCGTTCCCGCTCGTCGACTCCAGTCTCTCGTTTATCCTCGTGCGGGCCGCACAAGGCGTCGCCGTCACCGGCGCGGGGCTGATGTCGCTCGCGCTCGTCGGCGAGCTCGCCCGCGAGGGGACGCGTGCGAACCACATCGGAAAGGCGAACGCCGCCCGCTTCGCGGCCTCAATCCTCGGGAGCATCAGCGCCGGTATCCTCTACGACCTGTTCGGCTTCACGCCCATCTTCATCGTTATCACGATTCTCCTCACCATCGCCGTCGTCGCCATCTGGGTGTTTCTCCCCCCGGACGAGACCCGCGTCCACGGCTTTCCGTTCACGGACCTCGCGCTCAACGAGCGCATCCTGACGATGGCGACGTTCCGCGTCCAGTACGCCGTCGCCGTCACCCTCGTCCGGACGTGGGTGCCTATCTACGCCGGGGTTTCCGCGGCCTCGGGTGGCCTCGAATACGGCGGCATCGCCGTCGCCGCGACCGTCGTCGCCGAGAAGTTCACCAACATGCTCTGCCAGCCGTACACCGGGCGCATCTCGGATTCCTACGGTCGGGCGCGGTTCGTCTTCGTCGGCGGCGGGCTGTACGGCCTCATCGCGCTCGCCGTCCCCTTCTCGCCCGCGGTCGGCGAGGCGCTCGCACTCCCCGCGGTGTTCCCCTTCCTCGGCCCGCTTTCGCCCGCCTTCCTCCCGCTTGTCGGCCTCGCAGGTCTGCTCGGCGTCGCCGACAGTCTCCGCGAACCAGCCAGTATGGCGCTGTTCGCCGACGAGGGCTCCGGTGGCGCGGGCGTCGCCAGTAGCTTCGGCATCCGCGAACTCCTCTGGCGGCCCGGCAGCGTCGTCGCGCCTCTCCTCGGCGGCTACCTCATGGCCGAAGTCGGCATGGAGTGGGTGTTCTTCGTTGGCGGCGCGGCGGCCATCACCGGCGTCCTCGCCTTCCTCGCGGCCCTGACGTGGTCCCACGGAACCGACGCGCTCACGACGTGGTAGGGCTTCGCGCTTAATCTCTCGCGGCCCCTCTTTCTCCCATGCCCGACGACGTGCCGCCCGCGACGACCCGCGACCGCCCGGAGACCGAAGCGAGTTACGGCATTCCCGAGTCGGACGACGGACTTCTGGAGTGGCGCGTCGTCGAAACCGCGTTCGCCGACGACGAGGTGTTCTGGGTCACGACGACCCGCCCCGACGGCCGACCGCACGCCCGCCCGGTCTGGGGCGTCTGGGTCGACGGCGCGTTCTACTGCGGCGGCGGCGAGCGAACCAGATGGGTCAGGAACCTCGCGAGCGACCCGCGCCTCGCGGTCCACACCGAAAGCGGGACCGACGTGGTCATCCTCGAAGGCGTCGCCGAGCGACTGGACGAGGGAACCGCCGACGAGGCCACCCTCGCTCGCATCGACGACGCCTACGAGGCGAAGTACGGGATTCGACACGGGACGCCGGTGTTTCGGATTCGACCCGAGCGCGTGCTGGCGTGGTCCGGCTTTCCGGCCGACGCGACGCGGTGGCGGTTCGGTTCGGCCTGAGCGCCGCCCCGTTTCTGTTTCGCCCCTCCCAGTGACTCACTCGACTGTCTTCCTTTTCGAATCGCACGACTCGGTCCTCGCGGAACGGCATTTCGTATCGCAGTATCTGATTTACGACGACGAGTGGCTGGTTCTGCTCTCCGAACCGGTAGCCACAAATTATTGGCCTTCGGCGGCCGAACGACGCTTCATGTCGCTTCGGAGCACCGTCGCTGACAACCTCGGCTACGCGCTCGTCGGCGGTCCTTCGATCGCGTTTCTCGCGTTCGCCGTTTCGGGGTACGCGTACGGCCTCGGCGTCGGTCTCGTGGTCGCCGCAGTCGTCTACACCGCTGGGTGGGCGTTGGCCCTTCGGCAGTCGAACGGGGAGCGCGAACCGGACGCGTCTCCCGGCGCAGACGAGGACGACGCGCGCACGTTGCGAGAGGAGGCGCGGAAGGCAGAATATCACGGGGACCTCTGATAGCCCCGTTTCCGGTCTCCCGAGTCGTCGTGCCAGCGGCGGCGTCACCTCCCGACCGTTCTCATTCTCCGACACGCGGGCCTAGGGTCATTATCCTGTCACTCGTATCACACGGCATGGACCACCTCGAAACCCCGGCGGTACACCGGTTGCTCACCTCGCCCGCCGGCCGATTGTTGACCTCGCGCCCGTTCGAGGCGTTCAAAACCCGCTCGCTTCCCCGCGAGTTCGGTGTCGTCCGCGCTCGCGCCGCGGCCGACGTGGCGCTCTCAGAGGGTCCGGAAGCGTACCTCCGAGAGGTCGGCGCGCCGCCTGCGCCACACCTCCACGACCGAATTGAACGCGCCCTCGCGCAGTACGCCCGCCTCCGCGGCGCGTACGACGAAACGATGGAGCGCTGGGACAGCGTCTTCTGGGGCGACGACGACGAGCGCGACGAGCGCGTCGCCGTCGAGCGCGAGCGCCGCGAGGTGTCGGAACGGCGGGCCAAACCGACCGACATCTTCGGCTTCCTCCCGAAGGAACACCTCGTGCCGCCGGTGAAGTTCGAGATTCCTTCGCCCGAGGACGCGCGGACCCGCTGGCACCACGAACTCGCCGAACCGGAGCGACTGTACGGCTTCGCCGAGTCCAGCGCGGCCGAGGAGTTCCCCCGGGTCGAGCGCTCCGCGACCGTCCGCGGGCCGGGAACCGTCGAGTATCTGCTTCGCTTCCGCTCACCGTCGCCGCACCTCAGCGACCGGGCGACCGCGCGGGTGTACGAACCCGTCGACGCTGCCGACGACCTGCCGACGCTCGTCTTCCACTCCGGGTGGGGGATGTTCGACGACCAACTCACCTACTGGCCCGAAGAGGAGTACGTCGCCCGCGCGCTCGCCCCCGAGGGCTATCGGGTCATCCTCCCCGACGCGCCGTGGCACGGCCGTCGCGAGCTACTCGGTCGGTACAGCGGTGAACCCTACATCGCCCGCGCGCCCGTCGGCCTGTTCACGCTCTACTCGGCGGCCGCGCTGGAGACCGCCGTCCTCATCGACTGGGCGCGGACCGAGGGCGCGCCTGTCGTCGGGGTCGGCGGCGTCAGCCTCGGGGGCGCCATCGCGCTCCACGTCGGCGGGCGGTGCGGCGACTGGCCGGAATCCATGCGCCCCGACCTGCTGTTCCCCGTGGGGATGCCCGGCGCAATCGACCAGACGCTCCTCTCGGGGGGACTCACGAGACTGCTCGACATCGACGACGCGCTCGACGCGGCCGGCTGGACCGGCGAGGCGCTCCACGAGTTCGCACCGCTGTTGAACCCGCCGAAAGACCCGTGTCTCGCGCCCGAACGCGTCTTCCCGTTCGTCGGGACTCGCGACGAGATGGCTCCCGCGTCCACGGCCCGCGCGCTCCTCGACGAGTGGGGCGTCCCGAGGCCGAACCGCCGCGAGTGGGACTGCGGACATTTCGGCGTGCTCGCGAACCTCATCAGAGACGAGTCGTTCCGAACGACGGTCCGGCGAGAGTTGGACGCGGCGGCGCGGAACCGCCGGAACAGAAAATCAGTTACCGCCTGAGTCGGCCGGGGGCTCTCACTCCTCGTCGGCGAGGAAGTCGGGCTCCGGGCGCTTTTCGTCGTATTCGCTCTGGAGGTGGTCGCGGAACGCCTCGACGCTCACGTCCTTCGCCTCGCGTTCCTTGCGGTCGCGGACGGAGATGGTTCCGTCTTCTTCCTCGTCGCCGCCGACGATGACCATGTACGGGACGCGGTCGGTCTGAGCCTCGCGAATCTTCCGGCCGAGCGTCCACGAGCGGTCCTCGATGTCGACGCGGAAGTCGCCGAGTTCGTACTGGAGCTTCTTCGCGTACCCCATCTGGTCGTCCGAGATGGGCAGGATGCGGACCTGCTCGGGCGCGAGCCAGAACGGGAACTTGCCGTTGAAGTGCTCGATGAGGACCATGAAGAAGCGCTCGTAGCTGCCGTAGAGCGCGCGGTGAATCATCACCGGCTGGTGGTCCTCGTTGTCCTCGCCCGTGTAGGTGAGGTCGAAGCGGTCGGGCATGTTGAAGTCGAGTTGGACCGTCGGGCCGTCCCACTTGCGACCGAGGGCGTCCTTGAACGCGAAGTCGATTTTCGGCCCGTAGAACGCGCCGTCGCCGGCCTCGATGCC
The DNA here is from genome assembly GCF_024136985.1 of Haloferax sp. AB510. NCBI lineage: Archaea > Methanobacteriati > Methanobacteriota > Halobacteria > Halobacteriales > Haloferacaceae > Haloferax > Haloferax sp. AB510. The sequence continues at coordinate 7,504 of NZ_JAMYJY010000012.1, read as the reverse complement.
GTAGTCGATGCCGCTGTCGTCGAGCACCGCGCGGAGTTGCGTCTCCGCCTGCTCCCAGATTTCGTCGCTGCCGACGGACTTCTCGGGGCGCGTCGCGAGCGCGACTTCGGCGTCCAGCCCGAACGTGTCGAACACCGTCAGGATGTTGTCGATGATGAGGTTGATCTCGTCTTCGATCTGGTCGGGGCGGACGAACAGGTGGCCGTCGTCGATGGTAAAGGACCAGACACGCGAGAGGCCCGACAGCTCGCCGCGCTGTTCCTTCCGGTAGACCTTCCCGTCCTCGAAGTAGCGCACCGGCAGGTCGCGGTAGGACCACGACTGCTGGTCGAAGATGGTCGCGTGACCGGGGCAGTTCATCGGCTTCAGGCCGTACTCCTCGTCGTTCACGTCGAGGAGGAACATGTCGTCCACGTAGTTCTCGTAGTGGCCCGACTTCTTCCACAGTTCCGTCCGGAACAGGTGGGGCGTCTCGACGGGGTCGTAGCCCGCGTCGAGGTTGAGCTGTTTCGCGTAGTCCGCGAGCTCGTCGAGGATGCGCTTGCCGTTGGGCTGGTACAGCGGCAGGCCCGGCCCCGTCGTCTCGTCGATGGCGAACAGGTTCAGCTCCTGTCCGAGCTTCCGGTGGTCGCGCTCCTTGGCCTCCTCGCGCATGTCGAGGAACTCTTCGAGGTCGGACTCGGACTCGAACGCCGTGCCGTACACCCGCGTCAGCGTGTCGTTCTCCTCGTCGCCGCGCCAGTAGGCCGCGGAGATGTTCAGGAGCTTGACCGCGCCGATTTCGCCCGTCGATTCGACGTGCGGGCCCTTACAGAGGTCCTCGAACTCGCCCTGCTGGTAGAACGAGAGCTCGTCGTCGCCGGCGGCCTCGTCTTCGAGGATGTCGCGCTTGTAGGGGTTGTCGGCGTACTTCTCCAAGGCCTCTTCGCGGTCGACGAGGACGCGCTCGATGTCGAGGTCCTCCTCGATGATGTCGCGCATCTCGTCTTCGATGGCTTCGAGGTCCTCCTGTTCGAGGTCGACGCTCGTCACGTCGTAGTAGAAGCCGTCGTCCGTCCACGGGCCGATGGTTAGCTTGGCCTCGGGGTGGAGCCGCTGGAGGGCCTGCGCGAAGACGTGGGCCGCCGAGTGGCGGAGCACGTCCAGATACTCGTCGGACTGGTCGGTGACGATGACGAGGTCCGCGCCGTCGTGGAGCGGCGTCTCCTTGTCCACGAGCTCGCCATCGACGACGCCGGCGACGGTGTCCTTGCCGAGGCCGGGGCCAATTGCGAACGCGGCGTCTCGCACCGTCGCACCCTCCTCGACGGAGAGTTCCGTCCCGTCGGGGAGGATGACAGCGATATCACTCATACGCGCACGGAACGGACGGGGGAGAATAAGTGTTGTTGAGACGGGCGCGAGCAACGCCCGCTCGCGGCCGGTTTCGTGCGATTTGCTAGCACAACTGCGGCGGCGGGCGGCGTGAGTCGAACCCCGTCCCCACGCTCGCGGTCTCCTCGTCGGCCCGCTGTTTCGACCCAAAGTACCAATTGGGTCGCCCGCGGACCCTGTGGGTATGCGACTTTCTCGACAGAGCGGGGTGTTCATGCACGTCACCTCGGTCCCGGGGCCCCACGGCATCGGCGACCTCGGCGACGGCGCGCGCGCCTTCGTGGACTTCCTCGCCGACGCCGAACAGTCGATGTGGCAGTTCTGCCCCCTCGGGCCGACCGAACCCGCCATGGCGAACTCGCCGTACCAATCGACCTCCTCGTTCGCGGGCAATCCGCTTCTCATCGACCTCACCGACCTCGTACAGCGCGGGTGGCTCATCGACGCCGACCTCGAACCTGTCCCCGACTTCGACCCCCACGCGGTCGACTACGAGCGCGTCGGCGAGTACAAGCGCTCGCGGCTTCGCACCGCCTTCGACCGCTTCGAGGCCGAGGCCACCGAGGACGACCGTGCCGCCTTCGACGCTTTCCGCGAGCGCGAGGCCGGGTGGCTCGACGACTACGCGCTGTTCGCCACCCTGAAAGACGAGTTCCAGCGGGCGTGGATTGACTGGCCGACCGAGTTGAAGACCCGCGACCCCGACGCGCTCGCCGACGCCCGCGAGTCGCGCGCCGACGAGATTCGCTACCGCGAGTTCGTCCAGTTCTGCTTCGACGAGCAGTGGCGCGCCCTCGCCGACTACGCCGACGAGAAGGGCGTCACCCTCGTCGGCGACCTCCCCATCTACGTCGCGCTCGACAGCGCCGACGTGTGGGCGGCCCCCGAGGCGTTCGACCTCACCGAATCGAACGAACCCGCCGTCGTCGCCGGCGTCCCGCCGAACCCGGACGACTCCGGCCAGCGCTGGGGCAACCCGCTGTACGACTGGGAGACGCTCCGCGAGGACGACTACGGCTGGTGGCTCGACCGCCTCCGCCGCCTGTTCGACCTCGTGGACGTGACCCGCATCGACCACTTCAAGGGCTTCGACGAGTTCTGGGCCATCGACGCCGACTCCGACGATCCCGGCGACGGCGAGTGGCGCGACGCGCCCGGCCACGACTTCTTCGAGACGGTCGAGCGCGAACTGGGCGATCTCCCCTTCATCGTCGAGGACCTCGGCTTCCTCGACGCGTCGCTCGTCGACCTCCGCGACCGGTTCGCCTTCCCCGGCATGCGCGTTCCGCAGTACGCCGACTGGTGCCGCGAGGGCGACATGTACCAGCCGATGCACTACCCGGAGAACTCCGTCGCCTACACCTCGACCCACGACACCGACACGTTCGTCGGCTACTACCGCGACCTCGACGACCGCACCCGCGACTGCCTCCACTACAACATCGGCGCGGACGGCTCGGAGATTCACTGGTCTATCATCGACGCCGTCTGGAACTCCGCGTCCGTCATCGCGTTCACGACGACGCAGGACCTCCTCGGCCTCGGCTCCGACGCCCGCTTCAACACCCCCGGCACGCAGACCGGTAACTGGGAGTGGCGCGTCACCCGCGAGGGCCTCGACGACGGCGTCGCCGACCGCCTCGCGAACCTCACCGACCTCCACATCCGCAACTGAGGCCGCCGCCGACCCTCGCCTCGGTTCGACTACACCTTTTTCAGTCGCCCACCCGACGGCAACGGTATGTCTCGCCGCCTCGGTCTCGGCGCGTTCGCCGCCGGGCTCATCGCCGCGGTTCTCTCGGCACTCGTCCGCGCGACGACCCCTCTCTCCGATTTCGACGTGCCCAACGCCGACCTGCTCCTCTCGAAGGGGCTGTCCGCCGCCGCGGTCGCGCTCGTCGCCTACGGCGTCTACCGGTTTCTCGCCGCGTTCTTCGTCAAGCGTATCGCCGACCGCCGCCGGGCACATGACGTTCGGAACGTCCTCCGACTCACGCTCGGCGGGGTCGCGCTCGTCGGCGTCCTCGGGGCGTTCACGGAGCAGTGGCTCGGCCTGTTGGTCTCGTTCGGCGTCATCGGCTTCGCCGTCACCTTCGCGCTCCAACAGCCGATTCTCTCCTTTATCGGCTGGTTCTACATCCTCGTGAAACGACCGTACGCGGTCGGCGACCGCGTCAACATCGGCTCGGTCTCCGGCGACGTGGCCGAGGTCGACTTCCTCGTCACGACGCTCTGGGAGACCGGCGGCACCCTCGCGTCGAACCAGCCGTCCGGTCGGACCGTCACCGTCCCGAACTCGCTCGTCCTCTCCTCTGAGGTCGTCAACTACGGCGCGCTGTTCGACCGCGTCTGGACGGAGGTGCCGGTGCAGGTGTCCTACGAGACGGACCTCCCGTTCGTCCGCCAACTCCTCTTGGACGTGGCCGACGAGGAACTCGGCGACGACATGGACGCCGCGATGAAACGCTACCGGGCCAGGCTCGCCGAGTCGCCGCTGGACCTCGACGTGGCCGGCGGCCCGACCGTCAACGTCGCACAGGAGGAGTCGTGGGTCGTCTTCCGACTCCGCGTGCTCGTCCCTCCGACCCGCGCCCAGCGCGTCAAAAACCGGCTGTACGAGCGCATTCTCGACCGACTGGGCGACCACCCCGACCGCGTCAGCTTCCCGGTGAGCCGCAACCGCTGAGCGCGACGCGGGCCGACGTTGCGCGCCTCGTTCGTCGCCGTCCCGCTCGTCACCGCCTCGTCTCGTCCGCCGGCATCGAAACCCGCAAATCCCCCGCGCCCAACGTCGAAGCGATGGAGACGGGTGTCATCGACCTCGCGAGCCTCGACGGAGCGTTCGACCTCCAATCGACGCTGGAGAGCGGCCAGTCGTACCTCTGGGATCGCCCCGACGGCCGGATGTACGAGCGCGATGCGGCCTACGGCGGCGACGCGTGGTACCAGACGGTCGTCCCGCCGCTCGACGGCGTCTCCGACGAATCGGCCGTCGTCAGGGTCCGCCAGACCGACGGCGCGCTGGAGTGGGAGTCCAACCTCGACGCCGTCCCGCTTCTCACCCACCTGCTCCGCCTCGACGACGACCTCGGCGCCATCGTCTCGGAGATGCCCGACGAACCGCTCGTCCGGCGGGCCTACGAGGCGTACCCGGGGATGCGGCTCGTCCGTGACCCGCCGTTCGGCTGTCTCGTCTCGTTCATCTGCTCGGCGCAGATGCGCGTCTCGCGCATCTTCGGGATGCAGTCGCGGCTCAGAGAGACCTTCGGCGAGCGCGTCGAGTTCGACGGCGAGACGTTCTTCGCGTACCCGACGCCCGAGCGACTGGCCGAGGCCACCGAAGACGAACTGCGCGACCTCAGCCTCGGCTACCGCGCGCCCTACGTCCAGCGGACGGCCGAGATGGTCGCCACGGGCGAGGCGACGCCCGACGAGGCCCGCGGCCGCGACTACGAGGACGCCCGCGACTTCCTGACGACGTTCGTCGGCGTCGGCGACAAGGTCGCGGACTGCGTCCTCTTGTTCTCGCTCGACTACCTCGAAGCCGTCCCGCTCGATACGTGGATTCGGTCGGCCATCGAGGAACACTACCCCGACTGCGACCGGGGGAACTACGCCGACACCTCGCGGGCCATCCGCGAGCGCCTCGGGGGTCGCTACGCCGGCTACACCCAGACGTACGTCTTTCACTACCTCCGTTCCGGCGGGGAATGAGCGGGCACGAGACGGCGTGGCAAGAAGGTTGATACCCTTCGGCACACAACCTCATCGTAACCATGGACTGCAGAGTCGTCGTCGAGGCCGCGGTCCCGGTGTACGACGTGGAAACCGTAGACGAGGCGATTCGCATCGCTATCTCGAAGACCGGAGAGATGCTCAATCCCGACCTGAAGTACGTCGAGATTAGCATGGGTACCCGCGCCTCGCCCGAGGGCGAGGAACTCCCCCCCCGCGTTCATCGCCGCGGACGAAGCGCTCGTCGCCCTCGAACTGGAGATGACCGTCTTCAACGTCGAACAGGAGGAACACGCCTCGCGCATCGCCCGCAAGGAGATCGGTCAACGCCTCGAAAACATCCCGCTGAAGGTGCTGTCGGTCGAACGGGTCGACGACGACTCGGTCGAGACGGACGGCGAGGGCGACACCCGTACCGAGACCGGCGCTTCCGACGACGACACGCTCGTCGACTTCGACGACCTCGTCGACGACCGCTGAGGCCGTCGTCGCGCCTTGCGTCGTCGCATCTCGTTGTCGCGTCGCCTGGTCCCGCCCGACCGCTGTTGTTGCTTCTACTCGCGCGTGGAACTCATCCAATTCCAAGTAGCTCGGCACAGCGGTCACTCGGGAGTGTCGTCGCGCGAGAGAACGGCGCGGTCGCTCTCGGGTGTAGGGTCGTGTAGAGGAGAACGCGTTTCTTTTCTCGGTTCAGTCGGCTTGCGGTGCGAGCGGCTCTGGTTCGGCCTCGTGCATCGCTCCGGTGATACCTTTCGCCAGTTTAAACACGGCTGCTTTGTGGTCCGTCTTGGACTTGTGGATGGATGTCGGTCGTACGCCGAGTTCGTTGTACTCGACAAGACTGATTTCCTCGTCCTCCCAGGCCTCAATCTGGGTGTGGACTTCTGCGAGCAGACCGTGCAGGTGGATGAGTTCCTGCTTCTTCATGAGCAACCACGGCTTGAGACCGGAGGGATATAGTATTATCTTGAGTCACGTTAGCATCCGACTCCCTTAAACCGCCGATTATGGGGGTCTCAGGGGAAATTTCGTGTCCGACTGTTTTCAATTCGTTTGTTGTTTCGCCCCCTCGATAGCGAGCATCGGCGGAATCTCACGAGTGGTTTATATAGCTATGTAGGGCGCGCGCCGAGCGCCGGTCGCGCGCGCCGGGGGTCGTGAGAATTTTACCCCGGCGTGCGCGTACTGTCGCGCATGGACTACGACGACCAACTGGACCGCGCGCTCTCGGAGTCACCGGACGTCGCGGAAGGCGACGACCGCTTCAGCGTCCCGGAACCAACGGTCCGCCAGGAGGGGAACGTCACGGTCTACGAGAACTTCGCGGCGACCCACGACCGCCTCGCACGCGAGGCGGCGCACGTTCTGAAGTTCTTCCAGACGGAGTTGGGGACGAGCGCCCAAATCGACGACAGAAGTCGCGCGCGCTTCACCGGCGAGTTCCGCCAGCGCCGCATCGCCGACGCGCTCGACGAGTACGTCGAGTCGTTCGTGCTGTGTAGCGAGTGCGGGTCCCCGGACACGAAACTCGTCACCGAACAGGGTGCCGAGGTGTTGAAGTGCGACGCGTGCGGCGCGCTCTCGGCGATTCCCGACATCTAAAAAGCAAACGTCCCGCGAGGCCGCTCCGTACCGGAGGCGGTTCCTCTCTCACTCCTCGCTACTCGAACTGTTTGAGCGTCTGGAGGTCGCGCTCCGTCCGCATGAACTCGGCCGTGCGCCGCGTCGCACCGCATCCCTGACACGAGTAGTTGTCGCGGTGAGCGGGGAGGTCGGTCGGATTCGTCTCCCAGTCCTTTCCACATTCGGGGCACAAGAGCCGGACGAACGCTTCAACCATACCCCGTATATGCTCCGGGGATGCGGATAAATGTTGTTACGGTCTGGCACGGCCGAGAAAAAGTGCGGGCCACCGGGGCCACCGAGCCCACCGAGCGCTTACGCGAACAGGGTACCGTCTTGGACTTCGAGCAGCTCCTTGTAGCGGTTGCGGATGGTGACCTCGGAGATATCCGCGACCGTCGAGACCTCGCTTTGGGTCACCTTCTCGTTGGTGAGGAGGGCGGCGGCGTAGACGGCGGCGGCGGCGAGGCCGACCGGCGACTTGCCGGAGTGGACGCCCTTCTCCTTGGCGTTCTTCAGGAGCTGGCGCGCGCGCATCTTCGACTCGTCGGAGAGGCCGAGTTCGCTGGCGAACCGCGGGACGTACTGCTCGGGGTCGGCGGGCTTGATTTCGAGCTTCAGCTCGCGAACGACATAGCGGTACGTCCGGGTGAGCTCCATCTTATCGACGCGCGAGACCTTCTCCAGTTCGTCGAGCGAACGGGGAGTGCCCGCCATCCGGGCCGACGCGTACAGCGCCGCCGTGGCGACGCCCTCGATGGAACGGCCGGGG
>NZ_JAMYJY010000129.1:0-9405 GCF_024136985.1 Haloferax sp. AB510 | reverse complement strand
CGCCGTCCGCGACGCCGACCGCGTCCACGTCGCCGACGGCGGCGTCGTCGTCGAATCCGGCGCGCCGAGCGACCTGCTCGCGGTCCCCGGCGTCTACGCCCGTCGCTACGGTGCCGAACTTGGCGCGAACTTCGCCGACCCGGGAAAAGACGTCGCCGACGAGTGACGGGTCGGCCGACGCTCGCCCCTCCGGTCCGCCCCAACGTTCACCACCGGTCCCGTGGTAGCGGTACGTATGGGCGAGAGAGCGTGTTACCGCGAGTTCTGTCCGGACTGCGACGCACCGGTGACTATCGTCGACGACGAGTGCCCCGAGTGCGGCCGGGAGTTGGCAGTCGTCTGAGAGCCGGCGTCACTCGGACACTCGCGCGTCGATGTGGTGGACCGCGTGCGGGGAGAGATACCGGCCGCCCGGAACCTCGACCCAGCCGTTGACGAGCACGCGGACCGGCCCCTCGTGGAGCACGGACTCCATCTCGGCGTCGCCGTAGACGACCGCATCGTCTATCGTCTGTTCGAACCGTCCGTCGAACGGGGAGTCAGATGCGAAGACCATACACGAGGCAACTGGGCGACACGTAATGAGAATAGTGGGGGGTCGGGGTGTTCACGACGACCCAGCATCGCCAGCATCGACGCGACGGGCGAGTAAATCGACCACCACCGAGACAACGAGCAGGGCCGCGACGAGTTGGAGGCCGCGGGCCACGTCCAATCCGAGCGACGCCGCGATGCCGAATCCCTCGATGATGTAGAGCGTCGCGGCGACGAGTCCCAGACTACCGAACAGAGATCTCGCGAATCGGCCGCCGAGGCTCGTCACGAAATTGTAGGCGGCGACGCCGAAGACGACCGTGGCGGCGACGATACCGAGAACGTCCATGCGAGGCGTCTCGCACCGCTCGACTAAGACATTGTTTATTTTCTAACTAAATTGGCCACCGAGTATCCGAGAGCAGCCCCCGGTAGTCGTCGAGGACAGAGACCGTTCAGGGCTGGAGAAGGCGAGACCGACCGACGATGTCGCTCGCCGATTTACCACAGCGACAGAGCACGACGGCCAATGAAAAGAGCGCGACGGGATTGAGCAAACGCGAAGCGTTTGCGATGTCCGTCGCGCGAGCGAGGCCTTCGGCCGAGCGAGCGCGACGGGATTCGAACCCGCGACCATCGGATTAGAAGTCCGACGCTCTGTCCGACTGAGCTACGCGCCCTCGATGCCCACAAACCGGCCCTGCAAGAAAAACGAATCGGGTTCTACCCGTCGAACCGGTACAGCGACGTGACCGCCGGGAGCCGGTTGAGCATCCAGATGCCGACGGGGAGGCCGACGATGGTGAGCGTGAACAGCACCGCCACGTTCGCCCAGACCCAGCTCAGCCACCAGCCGACGAACACGAAGTAGACGGCGCGGACGATGATTGACCGCTGGCCCCGAGACGAGTCGGGTTCGAGCCGCGATTTCGGCTCCTTCAACGAGAGCACCGTCGGCACGAGATTGATGAGTGCGACGCCAAGCGGGATGCCGATGACGGTCGCGTTCAGGAACCACGCGACGTTGACGACGGCGGGCGTCGCCCACCATCCGACGAAGACGAACCAGATGGCGCGGACGACGAACGAACGCTGAGACATACGCGTAGTACGCGGGGCGAGGCGAAAAGCAGCGGGGTGAAAAAGTGAGACATGTCGGCGACGAGAGAGCGGCGAAACCCGCCACCCGAAGCGACGTGAAGGGAGGCTTTAACAGCGCCAACGCGGTAACACCGGCTATGAGAGTCATCGGGACGGTCGGCCTGCCGGGAAGCGGCAAGGGCGAACTCGCCGAGGTGGCCCGCGAAGCGGGCGTGCCCGTCGTGACGATGGGCGATGTCATCCGCGAGGAGTGTCGCAAGCGCGGCCTCGACCCCGCGACGGACCACGGGAAGATAGCGACCGCGCTCCGCGAGGAGGAGGGCGACGCCGCCATCGCCGCTCGGTCCCTGCCGATGGTCGAAGACTACCTCGAATCGAACGACGTGGTGCTCGTCGACGGCCTCCGGTCGGGCGTCGAACTCGACCGCTTTCGGGAGGCGTTCGGCGACGGGTTCGTCCTCGTGAGCGTCGAAGCGCCGTTCGAGACGCGCGCCGAGCGCCTGCTCGACCGCGACCGCGACGACAGCGACACCGACGTGGAGGCGCTCAAAAAGCGCGAGCGCCGTGAACTCGACTTCGGGATGGGCGACGCGATGGACCGCGCCGACGTGGTCATTCAGAACACCGGCACGCTGGCGGAATACCGCGAGACTATCACGAAACTGTTCGAAGAGGGGCCCGAGGCGGTCGCGGAGGCCGACGCGTGAGCATGATTTACAGCGTCGACGTCCGCATCGAGGTCCCCGTCCGCGACACCGAGGTCACCGACCGCGTCGGCGACGCCGTCGAGAACATCTTCCCCGGCGTCGAACTCGACCACGAACCCGGAACGCTCGTCGGGGAGACTCACGAACTGGAGCGCTTCTCCGAGCGCCTCCACGAGCAGGCCATCCTCGACACCGCCCGCCGCGAGTTCGCGAAGCGCCGCGACGACGACGGCTTTTCGTTCGCGCTGAAAAAACAGGCCGCGTTCAAGGGCGTCGTCAACTTCTCCGTCGGCAACCCCGACGAACTCGGCGACATCGAGGTCCACGTGACCGTCCGCGACCCCTCCGTCGACGAGGTCATCGACTACATCGCACCGCCGACCGAAGACGGGCGACCGGTCGACCCGAACGACCGCTAAAGGGAGCCGAAACCAAGACTGAGACGGCGTTTTCTCGTCTACTCAGGTGACCAGCAGCGCCACCGCGACGGCGATGAAGACGATTTTTAGCCCCGTGTTGACGGCGATGACCTTCGAGCCGAACTCGGGGCCCCAGATGCCGTACTGGAAGGGGATCGACCGCTTGAACGTCGAGACGGCAAAGGAGATGATGCCGCCGATGAGCATCGTCGCCACGGCCTGTTTCGGCGTGAACGTCTCGCCGATGGCCGGTGCGATGGTCGCCGCACCGGTCGTCGTGTCGAACGCGAAGGCGACGACGACGGGGACGGCCGCGCCCGGCAGGCCGACGAGGTTCGTCAGCGGACTGGCGAGCGCCGCGAACGACTCGAGGTCGGTCGTCCGCAGGAGGAGCGTGACGGCCACGTAGACGACGGCGAGTCGCGGGACGATGCGCCGCAGTTTCTTCCACGTGCTCTGGGCCGCGTCTTCGACCATTTCGCGGAGTGAGTCGTCGGTGTCGCCCGCGTCGTCATCCGAATCGACCGCATCGACCGCGCCGCCCGAGCCGTCGGTCTCGGCGACCGCGACCGGCGTCGTGTTTCGGTCCGAGAGGAGCACCGCGCCGGCGACGACGCCGGTCGCGGTGATTGCGAGCGCGATGGCCGCCCGCGCGCCGACGTACATGAAGCCGACCTCGCGGCCGAGGATGGGGATGAGCACCGGCCAGTAGAACGTGAAGATGTGCTGGACGAAGCCGAAGAACGTGTTGATGGTGACGGCGACGAGGGTCGCTCGGTCGTCGAGAACGCCCGACTCGCGGAACTCCGCGAGCATCCCGTAGCCCGCCGTCGTCGAGGCGGCGGTGGTGACGATGGCCGTCCCCACCTCGTCCGGGAGGTTCGCGGGACTCGTCAGATACCGCGAGAGGCCGGCGATGCGCTCGACGAGGCCGAAGGCGACGACGAGGTTCGCGGCGAAGACGCCCACGGCGATGTAGGCGGCGATGCGCGCGACTCGCGGGAGCACCTCGAACAGCACCGGGAGGACGGCCGACGGCTGCACGACCGACGGTCGGTGCCGAGCGAACTAATCGGCGTCGGTCGGCGCGAGGCGGGAGACGAGAGACGGTTCGAACGTCGGGTCAGACGAGCACCTGCGCCACCCCGAACAGGACGACGACGCCCAGCACGTCGCAGACGTTGGTGACGACGGGGATGACCACGTCGTCGGGGTCGAGGCCGAACCGATAGGCGACGTAGGTCGCCGAGAACGTCACGGCGACCGCGAGGACGGCCAGCGAAATCCCGCTGGACAACGCGATGAGGACGACCTTCTGCAGGCCCAGCGACGTGTCACCGGAGACGAGGAGGGTGGCGACCCACGCGCCCGCGCCGATGACGGGGAAGACCGTCACCGCGAGGGCGACCGTGGCGACGGCGTTGCCCGCGAGTTCGTCGTCGCGGGGCGAAAACGAGAGCGTCCCAAGGTGGAACGATGTGGACAGTCGCGCCGCGAGGACGCTCCCGAGGTTCCCCGCGGTCCCGATGGTGACGGGGACGAGCACGAGCAGCGACGGGTAGCGGAGCAGTTGCGCCTCGAAGCTCCCGAGAACGAGGCCGCTCCCGAGTTCGACGAGCGTGAGCACGAGCAGCACCGGGAGCATCGCCCGCGTGATGGCGCGGACGGTCCACTCCGTCGGCACTCAGAACACCCCCGCGACGGCGAGGACAGTTCGGACCGCGATGAGCAGAAAGAGGATGCCGAACACGTCGCCGGTGGTCGTCACGACCGGCCCGACGATAGTGTCGGGGTTGCGCCCGCGGCGGTAGCCCGCGAAGACGACGCTGACGACGACGACGGTCAGGACGATGCCAGAGAGCAGGCCGGCGATAATGGCGACGCCGACGAGAATCGGGAGCGGCGCGACCCGACTGCCGAGAAACGTGAGGAGGAAGTACGCCACGACGGCGGCGAACGTGCTCGTGAGCACGCCGTTGGCGAGCGCGGCCGTCGCGGCGGCCCGGAGTCGCTCGTCGCCGCCGGTGACGCGGGGTTCGATGAGCCCCTGGTGGAGCGCGGTGGCGATGCGAGCGCCGAGCGAGCCGTAGACGTTGCCGCGGGTCGCCAAGAGCGCGGGGACGAGCACGAGAAGCCCCGGCACGGCCCGGAGTTCGGCCCGCATCCCGCCGAGGACGACACCGGCGATGAGACCGCCGACGAGGCTGGCCGCGAGCGCGGGCAAGGCTTCCTTGTAGGCCTCGACCGCCACGTCTCGCACGGTCATTGTGGGGTGCGACGGCCCGGAGCGTTAAAAGTCGGCGGTATCCCGGCGAGCCGCGAGAACCGCGCGGTCGCGGAATCGTGGAATCAGAACCGCAGAGAACCGAGAATCGAATGGAATGCGGGGTTAGAACGGCCCCATGCCGCCGAGACCGCCCATGCCGCCACCGCCGCCGCCCTGGTTCTGGAGCTTCTTCATCATCCGCTGCATGTCGCCGTCGCCCATGTTCTGGAACTGCTTGATGGTCTGTTCCATCATACGGTGCTGTTCGAGCAGTTCCTGTATCGTCTCCTCGTCCTGTCCCGACCCCTGTGCGATGCGCTTGACGCGGGACGCGCCGACCTTTCGCGGGTTCTCCAGTTCCTCTTCGGTCATCGAGTCCATGATGACCTCGAACGCGCGCATCCGGTCTTTCGTCACGTCCATCGCGTCGTCCGGAAGCTGGTCTTTGATGCCGCCGCCGAAGCCCGGAATCATGTCGAGCACCTGGTCGAGCGGCCCCATCTTGTCCATCGCCTCCATCTGCTTTTGCATGTCCTTGAGGGTGAAGTTCCCCTTCATCATCTCCTCGGGGTCCCAGTCCTCGTCTTCGGCCTGGGTCTCGGACATGGCGCGTTCGACGCGCTCGGAGAGCTGTTTCAGGTCGCCCATCCCGAGCAGACGAGAGATGAAGCCGTTCGGTTCGAAGCGTTCGATGTCCTGAACCGTCTCGCCCATGCCGAGGAAGGCGATAGACGAGTCGGTCTCGTTGACGGCGGTCAGCGCGCCGCCACCCTTCGCCGTCCCGTCGAGCTTGGTGATGACGACGCCGCCGATGCCGATGGATTCGTCGAACTGCTGAGCCTGTTCTTTCGCCCCTTGCCCGATTGCCGCGTCGAGGACGAGCAGGTTCAGGTCGGGCTGGACGACGCCCTCTATCTCCTCGATTTCGTCGATGAGGTCGTCTTCGAGCGCGTGGCGACCGGCCGTGTCGACGATGTGCACGTCGGCGTCCTCGGTCGCTTCGAGGCCCTCGCGGGCGATTTGGACCGGGTCGTCGCAGTCGGGGTCGCCGTAGAAGTCGACCTCGGCGCGCTCACACATCTGCTTCGCCTGGTCGTACGCGCCGGGGCGGAAGGTGTCGGTCTGGATGACCGCGGGGCGAAGTCCCTTCTTCGAGAACCACCACGCCATCTTGGCGGAGGTGGTCGTCTTCCCCGACCCCTGGAGACCGGCGAGCATGATCGTCTGCGATTCGAGCGGAATCTCCGTCGACTCGCCGATGAGTTCGACGAGTTCCTCGTAGACGATTTTCAGGACGTGGTCGCGCGCGCTCGTGCCGCCCGGCGGCTCTTCTTCCAGCGCGCGGGTCTTGATAGAGTCCGAGAGGTCCATGACGAGGCTGACGTCGACGTCGGCGGAGAGCAAGGAGCGCTGAATCTCCTTGACGATCTCCTGAACGTCGTCCTCGTCGAGGCGGGACTTCCCACGCAGCTTATCGAGACTGCCGCGGAGGGAACTCCCGAGATTGTCGAGTACCATTGTCCCTTCCTACGCCGTCGCGTCGGTAAAGGCTTTATCCGTCGCGTTCGGGGCCAACACCTATCGGTTCGGCTCCCGACAGCGCACTCGATGACCGCGATTCTCGTCCTCGACCGCCCCACGCACGGTATCCCGGCGTCTGAGTACGCCGACGCCCTCCGCGAGCGCCTGCCCGACGCGACCGTCCGCCACCCGAAGACGACCGCCGAGACGCTCGACGCCGCCCGCGACGCGACCGTCATCACCGGCACGTCGCTCCCCGAGGACGTGCTCGACGCCGCCGACGACCTCCGACTGTTCGCCGGCGCGGCCGCCGGCTACGACCATCTCCCGCTGGAAGCACTCCGCGAGCGCGGCGTCGTCGTCACCAACGCCTCCGGCGTCCACGGCCCCAACATCGCCGAACACGTCCTCGGCTGGCTGCTCATGATTACCCGTCGGCTCGACGAGGGGCTTCGCCGCCAGCGACGCCGCGAGTGGCGACACTTCCAGTCGTACGGCGAGTTGCACGGCTCGACGGCCACCGTGGTCGGTCTCGGCGCTATCGGGCAGGCGGTCGTCGAGCGACTCGACGCGTTCGGCGTCGAGACCATCGGCGTCCGCTACACGCCCGAAAAGGGAGGCCCGACCGACGAGGTGGTCGGCTTCGACGACCTCGAATCGGCGCTCGTCCGCACCGACTTCCTCGTGGTCGCGTGCCCGCTGACCGACGAGACGCGCGACCTCATCGACCGGCGGGCACTGAGCGCGCTCCCCGAACACGCCGTCCTCGTCAACGTCGCGCGCGGCGGCATCGTCGACACCGACGCCCTCGTCTCGCACCTCCGAAGCAACCGACTCCGCGCCGCCGCGCTCGACGTGACCGACCCGGAGCCGTTACCCGAAGACCACCCGCTTTGGGGCTTCGAGAACGTCTACATCACCCCGCACGTCTCCGGTCACACGCCGCACTACTGGACGCGGGTCGCCGACATCCTCGCGGAGAACGTCGAGCGACTGGCGTCTGCGCCGGACGGCGAAACGCCGACGCTCCGCAATCAGGTGGTTCCGAGTCCCGAATCGTGGCCCAGTCCGGACTCGGCGTCGAACCCCGGCGCGAACCCCTGAGCTACTTCCCGCGACGAATCGTAGGCTCGGGCGATGACGACGCTCGCGTTCGGCCTCGATGCCGCGACCTATCTCGCGTTCTGCGGGGCGGCGGTCGCGCTCATCCTCGCGCCCGGCCCCGACACGATGTACGTCCTCGCCCGCGGCCTCGACGGTCGCGGGTCGGGCGTCCGGTCGGCGTTCGGCATCGCCACGGGCGTCCTCTTTCACACGCTCCTCGCGACGGTCGGCGCGGCGGCGCTCTTCCGAACCGTCCCCGAGGCCGCCGCGGCGCTCAAGTACGTCGGTGCGGCGTACCTCGTGTACCTCGGCGTCACCGCCCTCCGAAACGACGAGTTCGACCCCACGGTCGAGACCGACGCCGGGGGGAGTTTTCGTCGGGGTGTCCTCGTCAACGCGCTCAACCCGAAAGTCGCGCTGTTCTTCCTCGCGTTCCTCCCCGGCTTCGCCGGACAGGGCGCGGGAACCGGGATACGGATGGCGAGTCTGGGCGCGACCTACGCCGTCCTCACGGCGCTGTACCTCTCGGTCGTCGCGCTCGGCGCGAACCGACTCGGGTCGAGGCTCGCGGAGACGCGGGTCGCGAGCGCGCTGAACTACGTCGGCGCGGGGACGATGCTGCTGCTCGGAGTCGTGCTCGTACTGGAGTGAGGCGTCCGAAAGAACGGAACGACGGACCGACTACGATTACTCGTCTTCGCCGAGCAGGCGCTCGACCATCTGTTCGGGGTCGAACTTCTCGATGTGGTCGTAGCCCTGTCCCACGCCGAGGAACAGGATTGGCTTGCCCGTCACGTACGCGATTGAGATGGCCGCGCCGCCGTTGGAGTCGGCGTCGGCCTTCGTCAGAATCGCGCCGTCGATGGCGGCCGCGTCGTTGAACTGTCGGGCGCGTTCGACCGCGTCCTGTCCGGCGACGGCCTCGTCCACGAAGAGGGTGAGGTCCGGGCCGACGACGCGGTCTATCTTCTCCAACTGCGCCATCAGGTCGTTCGAGGTGTGAAGCCGACCGGCCGTGTCGCCGAGAACGATGTCGATGTCGTGGGCCTCGGCGTACTCGACGCCGTCGTAGATGACGGCCGCCGGGTCACCGCCCTGCTCGTGGGCGATGAGCTTCTTGCCGAGCGCCTCCGCGTGCTCGCGGATCTGCTCGTTCGCGCCGGCGCGGTAGGTGTCGCCGTTGGCGAGCACCGTCGAGTAGCCCTGCTTCTCGAAGTACTTCGCGAGTTTGGCGATGGTCGTCGTCTTCCCGACGCCGTTGATGCCGGTGAAGATGAGCGTGACCGGCTTGTCGGCCTCGGCGATGCGCTGGTCGAAGTCGAACTGCCCGACGCTGATGACCTCGTAGAGCGCGTCGTGGAGCGCCTCGGAGACGAGTTGTCCCGTACTCTGGACCTGCTTTCGCGTCTCGCCGATGAGCTTCTCGCGGATGGTCTCGAGAATCTCCTCTGCGACCTGCATCTCGACGTCGCTCTGGAGGAGCGCCATCTCGAGTTCCCAGAGGGGGTCTTCGAGGTCTTCTTCCTCGATGACGACTTTCCCCGTGGCGAACGCGGCGGCGCGGCGGAGTCGGCCCGGCCCGGACGAGTCGTCGTCTTCCTCCGCCAGCGCCGCTTTCGCGGCGTCGGAGGCGAGCGACTCGCGCGGCTCTGCCTCGTCGGCTTCGGGGTCGGCGAGCGCGCCTGCGCGGAACAGGGACGTCGTAGGCATCGACGGCGTCCTCGTCCAGCAGTCGGTCGCCGGAGGTGGCGAC